>NZ_JBALMG010000120.1:0-16344 GCF_036963225.1 Bacillus sp. JJ783
ATTTCTCAACATTTATTTAACATTAAATCCATTAAATTAATCACATGCTGTAAATTTTTTAAAACACTAAAGAAAATTGCCCCCCCCATAAATACAGCGTCTAAATCACTATAAAAATCTATAAATACAATATATTAACACTTTATAAATGTGTATTCACACTCCACCATTACTTTAAACACCCTTCTTCATCAACCCTGCAATCCCCCTGCTCCCTTCACTACCAACTTTCTCAAGTTCTTCTATAACTAATTCTCGTCTCTCCACAGAATGATTTTGACTTAACTTCGCTTTTCCTTCTATTTTATTTATCTTTATTTTAAACCCAACTATTCCCCTACTTAATCCTTCCATATAATTCGGATCTACATCATTCAGTGAGTAGGCGCTTTTTGGATTTTCATATTTATGTACTAAATCTTGAAGTGAATCTATTAATTCCTGTTCATCTTCAACGATTTCTAACTCTCCATATACATGCAACGCAACATAGTTCCATGTTGGTACTGCTTTATTTGTTTCATACCATGATGGAGAGATATAACTATGTGGCCCTTGAAAAACAGCTAACACCTGTTGATTTCCACTATCTTTCCATTGCTCATTTGGACGTGCAAAATGACCATATAAAGTAAGTGTTTCCCTATTTAACAATAACGGTAAATGCGTTGCGTACGGTGCTCCGTTATGTTGAGAAAATAAAGTTGCAAAGCTATTTTGTTCAATAATTTCGTACTTCGTCTCTTCATCTTGTATTGTGAAATGTTTTGATATGTACATAAACGCCCTCTTTTCTTATCTTCTTATTTCCCATTATATTTACGAGATTTATTATTTGGCAGGGACAGATTGTAATTGTTTTTAAGGTCAGTAGTTATTTTCAAAATAATAGGTGGCAATGCATTTCTTTGCCACCTTAGTCTATTACAAACTCCTCTATTCAACTATCCTTCATAGCTTTTTCCAATACAGCTGCAATGAATTCCGTTTTACCTAAGCTATAACCTCTGAATATGTGTATCCTTAAAATCAGTCTCATACTTCAATCCATACCCAAGCATTCGATCCATCCCAATATGTGCTGTCCATATTAAACCAACCATTAAAATCGTATCCATCTTTAAATAGACCCCTATTAAAACAAGTAATATTGATATGATATATGTGTGAAATAGATTATAAATCTGTGCACCGACACGCTTGTTAATAGCGTACGCCACCATTGCTAAATCAGGTGCAAAAAGTAATACGATAAATAATAACCAACTAAATCCACATAATGCATATATATAAATCGCAGCTAATAAGACGACCAATCCTTCAAAATGTATAATTCGTTTCTCCAAACTCCATCATTCCTTATCTTTTAACTTAAAAATTTTATTCGGATTTAAAATATTTTGCGGATCAAGAGCTTTCTTTATTTTTTCCATTACTAAAAGCGCAGCCCCATGTTCTTCTTCTTGATACTTCTGCTTCCCTATTCCAACGCCATGCTCTCCTGTACACGTTCCGCCACGCTTAAGAGCATACAGTACTATACTTTCGTTTATTTCATCCGCTTTTTTCACTTCATCTTTATCGATTGGATCAATTATTAAGAGCACGTGAAAATTACCGTCTCCTACATGGCCAAGAATACCACCAACAAGACCAACTTTATCTAATGTCTCTTTCGCATGTTGTATTGCGCCAGCTAATTCTGAAATTGGAACACAAACATCCGTACTCATTAGCTTTTTACCAGGATAACTATGAACGTAAGAGTATGCTAAGTTATGTCTTGCATCCCACAATTTATTTCTCGCCGCTGTTTCAGTTTCAAAAGCGACTTCTTTACATTTATGATCAAAAACAATTTCCTTCGTAAACTCAATATCTTGCGTTAGCCCTGCTTCATTTCCGTGAAACTCTAAAAACAGTGTTGGTTCTTCTCTGTAATTTGTTTCATTATAATGATTTACTTGTTTCATAGATAGTTCATCAACGAGCTCTATTCTCGCAATTGGAATACCAGCTTGCAGTATATTAATAACAGCTTCTACTGCATCATTTATAGTTGGAAACGATGCTCTCGCAGCCATAACATGTTCTGGTATGCCGTATACTTTTACTGTTAGCTCTGTAAAGCATCCAAGCGTACCTTCTGATCCTACGAAAATACCATTTAAATGATAACCTGATGATGACTTCGCCGCTAAATTGCCAGTATGTATCACTTGTCCATCAGCAAGTACCACTTCTAAATCACGAACTTGATCACGCATTACGCCATACTTAACCGCTGTCGTTCCGCTCGCGTTTGTAGCAGCCATCCCTCCTAACGTTGCATCTGCGCCTGGATCTACACTAAAAAATAGACCATACTTTTTCAATTCTTTATTGAGCTGAGAACGAGTCACTCCTGGTTGTACTTTCACAAGAAAATCTTTCTCTCTTATTTCAAGTATTTTGTTCATTAATGAAAAATCAACCGTAATCCCCTTTTCATACGGAATTATATGGCCCTCTAAACTGGAGCCTACTCCAAATGGAACGACAGCCTTTCCATGCAGACTCGCTACTTTCATAATCTCGCTAACTTCTTCAGCCGTTTTTGGATACACAACTACATCCGGCAAACTACTAGTATGGTAAGATTCATCTTTACTATGTAACTCTCTTACTGTCTTATTAACCACTACTTGATCTTCAGGAAGTACATCCTTTAATTCATTTACTAAACGTTCAATTGTTATTTCCATTACGTACTCTCCTTTTATATTATTTACGCCGCATAAATTATACCATTTTTATACAAAATAATCAGAATAGTAAGATTCGTGTAATTTTATATATAAAAAAGAACTTGCAGTATTCCCTACAAGTTCTTTTTTATAAAACTACATTTTAGACGATTTCTTCAACAAAATCATAAACCAAACTAAAGTAAATGCCATCATAGAATGAGAGAACCCTACAATATAAGTTAACCCTTTAAAGTCCGCTCCATTTAGTTGAAGAAGTCCTCTCGCTGCCAACGAACCTAACATTAAAGTTAATGCGATATTATGTAAAACAAACCAGTTATTAAATCCTTTCACTTCATGAAAAGCGAATACTTTCGCTAATCCTAAAGCAATTAAAAAGAAGAAAAAGCCAAGTACTAACGTATGCGTATGCAACAGATTTAATAGTGTAGAGCCTAAAATCCCTTTATATTTCCCATACTCCCTAGCAAATATTCCTGACAATAAACCGATAATTAAATACGTAAACGATGCATTATATAATTTCTTCATTATATACCTCCTTGAGTAGAATGTGTAGTGTGTCATATTTAGTAATAATGATAGTTATATAGTAAAAACTCCTAGTTTCCTAGGAGTCATTGTATAAGTATCTCACTCTTTACAATCAATCCTAATTATAAAATATCCTTTTATACAAAACAATCGAACTTTATGTGAACAGTAACTCTCAATTAAAATAACTTGCACTTTTATTTTGCACAATCCATACTAATTATTATAACTTTTAAAGGTGGTGCAATAGATTGATAGTTCTTGAAACTGAACGGCTCACTCTTCGCTGGTTTGATATAAAGGACGCTCCATTTATTCTCGAATTAGTAAACGATCCTGCATGGATTCAGTTTATCGGTGATAAAGGGGTTAGAAACTTAGAAGATGCAACAAATTATATTTTAAACGGACCAGTCGATATGTATAATAAAATGGGCTTTGGTCTTTACTTAGTGGAACGAAAAGAAGATCTCACTCCACTTGGCATGTGCGGCCTTATTAAAAGAGATTCATTAGAAGACGTTGATATCGGCTTCGCCTTTTTAGAAAAATTCCGTTCAAAAGGATATGGCTATGAATCAGCTGCTGCGGTAATCGAATACGGTGTACAAAAACTAGGAATGAAACGAATTGTAGCAATTACTTCTATAGATAACACTGTTTCAGGAAAGCTTTTAGAAAAAGTAGGATTACGATTCGAGAAAATAATTTCAGACTCAGAAGAAGATCTGAAATTATTTGGGTATAACGCATAATAAAAAAGGTCGCCATTCACGGCGACCCTTTTACTATTTCACTTCTACCGTATAATTCCCTGTTCCCCCGCCGTACTGATATACATGTAAATAATACTTCCCTGGATGCGTATAGTAACTACCTACTAACTTATTTCCTTGTTGCTGAGCATACGTAACATAATTATTTAAATCTGCTTCTGAATAAAGAACCCAGTTTACCCCAATATTATTTTCCTTCGTTACGTTAATTTGAAGGTTTTTCGCAGTTTCTACATTTATTTCAAAGTAATCACTTGTATCACCGTTCCCTAAACTTGCACGTAACAGCTGATTTAACTGCAGTTTATTCGCTGTTTTAAATGTATTATTCGACTCTTTTTCTACACTGTTATCTTCTTTCTTTTGAACAGTTACACTCGTTGTATTCGTATTAGCTGCTCCTTTATCGTCTGTTACTGTTAATTTCGCTGTATACGTTCCTTCTTTTGTATATACGTGAGTTGGATTTTGTTCACTACTTACAGTATCATCGCCAAACTCCCATTTATAAGAAGCAATTTTCCCATCTTCATCTTTTGATCCATCGCTTTTAAACGAGATTGCTTCATTCACATTTCCGCTATACGGACCATTTATTACCGAAACTGGCGCTTTATTCTCTGCACCTTCTTCTGTATTAATGCCGTGGAACACAACATCATATTCAAACTGTCCTGATGCATTCACACGATAATTCACAAAGTACGCTGTTACTGTTTTATAGCCTGTCCATTCTTTTGCACTTAAACGTTTTAACGTATCATTAACGTTTTGCGTAATTGTTTTCCAGTCTTCATTTTCTCCTTTTGCAGCAGTACCTGTATACGTTCCTTGCAGTGTAAATGTATTAAAGAACTGTGATTTATTTTTCTTTACCGATACATTCTTTAATTTCGCTTCCGCTGTAATTTCTGCCGCAATATCTGAAACTGGTTTCGGTGCATGAGTTGCTACATAATCGTCTGATACGAGCGGAACATTATATTTATCACGATTATCAACTAACATTTGCATGTAGTCTTGATATTCTTTATTTAAATTTGCATCTTTACTTAAAGCAGAGCGATATGCATCATATGCTGTTACATCATTCTTTCTAATAAGATCATGAATTTTATCAAACATATCATATCTCTTATTGTACATATAAGATTGTAAAGCAAAGGAATAGTTATAAAAGTCCCAAGTTCCATACTTTGCATTTAATGTCCGCTCTGCCGTATAACGTTCTGCTGGATTTGAAGATAATCCTCCTATCATGCTCTTTCTTGGAACAACATTATCCGTTCTCGTTGCACCTGCAAAAAATTCAGCATTCCCTTCTTCAAACCAAGATAATCTCTCATTTTCATATAATTTACCTTGTCCCCAAAGTCCTGGCACTTCATATCTACCTTGTAAATAATGCGTGAATTCATGTCGGAATAACTCTTCTAAACTATATATACTCTCCCCGGGTGTACGTTCATAAGTAAAGAACGTTCCTGTTCCTTCTATATAAATACCACCATTATTTGTTTCATATCCGTATAATTGACGATTAAATTGATATTCAGCTGGGCTATTATAAATAACCATCGTCAACACATCATCAGGATTTCCTTTTTCTAGCGGCTGGTCACTTTCAACTGTACGATGAAATTGTGCCTTTACTTCTTTCGCTGCCCAATATAGACGTTTTACTTTTTCCTCAGTCACTTTATCTCCAGCTTTTAACACAATTGTCCCATCATCAAACGTATACGTTTTCGGCAAATATTTTTTCTTAGCCTCTTCTCGTATTTGATCTAAATCAACCACTTTACCATTCGCATCTTTCCCGCCATAATTCGTCGTAATTTGCTCAGCCGCTACGAAATATTGCTCACCTAAATACGGATAGAGTTTCATCGTATCCGTTACAACTTGCAATCCTTTCGTCCCTGTACTATGGAACGTACCGAGTCTACCTATATAATAGATTCCATTATTAATAAGCCATCCATTTTTCGCTGTAACTGTTCCAATTAACGCAAACCTACTTAATTCATTAATATAACTATCTATTTTTTGATACCACAGTGTATCTTTCGGCGCCTTTTCCGTGTCATATAAATAAGATTGAATATCATAATCTACACCTTGCATAATATCGTACACTGCATTACCTACTGAACGGTTATCTATAAATATAGAAAGATTATCATTATATTGTTTGAAAATGTTCGCAGCCGATGTAACCGTTTCTGCATCACTAGAAGCGTTGCCTATTAATTTCCCATATAATGATACGACTTTATTTTGTTCTAATGTACCTAGTTTAAAATCCGGATTTTGGGCAATCGTTTTCAATGCAGGTAAGCACTTGTCATGATAGCTTCGCTCATTTAGTTTGCTTAATTCTGTATGATAAAAACCTAAATAAAACCCAGACCGCAATACCTCTACTAATGTCTCAATCCCTTTTGAATCATCTTTCGTATAAGCTTGCCCTTGCTGCTTCAATTTATCAATAATCGCCTGCATCCTACTATCATTTTGATAGAATGCTAGACTGTCTTTATTAAACTGAAATAGCCCCGTAATTTGCTCCCAATCAATTGTTACAAGTAAATCTACCAACGCCTGATTGCTTAATTGATTTAATTCAGCTATTGTATAAGTTTTCGCCGCAGCTAACTGCTTACTTTCCTTTTGGACTTCAGGCGGTCTTTGCGATAAATCAGCAAATTGTAGCCTTTTCTCAAAAGATTTATTTTCTAGCACTTTCGATGAATGAGCTAATTCTTGCACTGGCAATTGCACACCAACCGGCTCCATTTTAAGCACATTTCGATAAGAAACTTGCTCTTCCTTAGTATCCTCCGCCAATATGTTCCCCGGAAAACTACTTAACATTAAACTAGCAAAACTTACCCCTACTAACACTTTTTTTGAATAACCTTTCATGTTCTCCCCTACCTTACATTTTTTTAATGTCCTACTTAGTTATTTTACTATTCTGACTATTTATCATGTATTGAGAAAGGTAAGGAAAACTCTTACAATTTTAGCTATTCAAAGGAAATTTCATTATTGACTTCCTGTGCGATTTATGTCAAAAAAGGATAAAAAATAGCGAAATTTATACTATTTTTTATCCCTCTTTTTCACTATTATGATTGTAGCTTTATAAACGTAACTGCCGGTAACGGTTGCATATGTTGAATGATGGTATTTTTTCTTTTGCTGATATATTTTTTAGTTGTATTCCTACTTTATAGATTACTCGTTTCCCGGTTAATCGAATTTCCCTTTCAATACCGATCATCGCTCCTAATAAACCAGCAACACCGATTCGTATAATTAAATAAATATGTAAGCTCACGAGCACTTCCCCCTTTCATTCATTATAGAAAGATAAAACAAAAATTATCACATGCATCTATCCATCAAAATAAAAGCATTTTATTAAAATACATTTAATATCCCAATGGATTTATGTTAATATTTTAAATATTAACATAAATAAAACTACCTACTTCTCATACGAAACTCTTTAAACTTTAACGTGCAACTTATTTTCAGTTGAATATGGCATATGAAATGGGGTTGAGAAATTTATAAATCACTTTCTTTTTATACTGAAATTTTGTTGAAATAAAATATAAATAAAGGGAGCCTACAAACGATGAATGTATCTTTAATTACACCTACTACCGATTTACAAGAAGAATACTTAGATTTTTATAACGAATGGAAAAATAGCGGTGAAACAATGATTCCGTGGGTTATCTCAAAAGACCCTTCTAATTTCACGGCAATGATTCAAGAATTACACGACGCACATAACGGAATAAATATACCTAAAACATGGGTACCAGATTCTACTTATTGGCTCATTACAAATGAAAATAAAGTTTTGGGAGCAGTTAATATTCGTCATAGTTTGACGGAGCATTTATTTAATGCTGGCGGCCATATCGGTTATGGCATTCGCCCTTCTGAAAGAAAAAAAGGATATGCTACGAAGTTACTCGAGTTGTCATTAGAGAAAACGAAGGAATTAAGCATTACGAAAGCACTTGTCGTTTGCGATGAAGTGAATACAGCTTCAGAGAAAACGATTTTACATAACGGCGGTCTCCGTGATGAAGATTTCACTGAAGAAGATGGTAATGTTGTGAGAAGGTATTGGATTGAGCTCTAAATAATCAAAAACAAGCCAGAAAGTGATTACACACTTTCTGGCTTGTTTTATACTGCTTCTATTTCAAACTGCACTGTAATACCACTTGGGTCTACTGCTGTAAATCCATTTGTAGTTTCATTTATTTCATGTTGTTTTTCTATTAATCTTTCTTTCACTTCATCTAACGCTTCTTTGTGTGGTAGTACAATGGTATATACTTTTAATCCAGTTGTATGTGCTGGTGGGTGCGGGTTATTTACCCCGTTCCACGTATTTGCACCGATATGGTGATGATAGCCTCCTGCCGAAATGAATAAGCAATCCTCTTCACGCTGTTGTACTTCAAAACCTACTGTATCTACATAAAACTCATGTGACTTCTCGACATCAGCTATTCGTAAATGTACGTGTCCAACAACAGTGTCAGCAGGTAAACCATCAAACTCATAATCAACGAGCGTTGCTAGTTCTTTTAAATCAAGTGGCGTACTTCCTCCTGGCCCTTCTCCCCACTGATCTCGAGGACGGTCCGCATAAATCTCAATACCGTTCCCCTCTAAATCTTGTAAATAAAACGCTTCACTATACGTATGATCACTTGCACTATTAAACCTTGAAATTGGTAAAATTTCATTTGAATATGTATAACGTCCTTCTTGTTCAGCTGGACTATCAATTACGTTCTTATTACGAATCACCCCAAATAGTGCCGAAGCAAAAGCCTCACGAGTCGGAACTAAAAAGGCTACATGATATATACCCGTCGTACGTGGTTCTTGAAGCGCTGCATCTTCTAACTTCTCAAGTACAAGTAGCGTACTCTCACCACCTTTTCCTGCTAAATATGCTTTATTCCCCTCTTGCTTAATTACTTCTAGCCCTACTACATTCTCATAAAAAGCAATTTGACTCTCTAAATCTTTTACTTTAAATGCAACATGACCAATACGTGTTTTCGGATGAATTTGTACCATGAATAACTTCCTCTCCTAGTCCTTTATTTCAAAACAAATTAACATAGCCGTTACTATGAAGGATACAACCAAAAACACACTATGTAAATAAGAAAAATCAGAATTAATAGTTTTCCATAGGCCATTAATGACAAAAAGCCATCTCCTCTGAAATTCAGAAGAGATGGCTTCTATTATATAAATCTTTTACTTTATTACCCTTTAACTATATATTTATTTCATCTTATGTACTTCAGCAACTAACTTTCCGCCCTGAATACCCATATAAAGCTTAACAGGAGCATCATTCGTATTTTCAAATACTAAGTCTAAATATGGATACGCAATTGTAGCATCTCTTCCCTGCGGGACATAACCTACTGTTTTAGAATGTGTAGTTCTCTCTACCATTTTTAAACCAGCTTGATCTGCTGCATTGTATAGCGTTGATGATGTTTGACAAACGCCACCACCATAACCATCTACTAATTTACCATCTACAATTTCTTTACCTAATTGATATCCTTTATCTGGCGTTGTATCACCGATTAATGCATTAAAAGAGAAACTGTCTCCTTTTGCTAATACAACTCCATTTATGCTCGCTGCTGACAAACGAATATTCTCAATACGGCCACCTGCTGAGCCACCTAAATTCGTTTCATATCTACCAATTACCGTGCCACTTCCTTGCGCATCACTTAATGTTGCAGTAGGCTTTTTCTCAACGATAGGTAACTGATATGAAGAATCCCACATACCTACATTTAATAATTTGTCTACTAATTCTTTTTCCATTAATTCATAAGAAGGCTTTCCTTCTTGCCATGATCCATCAGGCGCTATACGTGAAGGGACCATCTTTTTGTCAACGCTTTTCCCAACTTCACCAGCAACCTTCGTTACCGATTTTTTGAATTTCGCCTCATCTTCAAAATACCCTAAGCTCGATAAGTCTATTTTCTTCACTTCAGTACCAGTACGCCCATCCACTAGGCTAATTGAATCCTGTACGTCAGCCTTGGCCTCTACAACGTTCCCACCAAAATCACTTACTAATGCCACATCACTTACTTTTGTTCCACAACCACTTACTACAGCTACACATAGCACCCCTACTAATATACCCTTTATTTTTCGGAACAATATACTCTCTCCTTTTCCCCAACATTATTTCTTATGTATTATTTCATTTTTATGTATGTTTTGTTACAATCATTTTACAATATATTTAGAAAATGTTACAAGTTATTTTTTACTCTATTTAAATTACTCTTTTCTTTTGTAAATGTCTATACATATTTATATAAATTTTTGAGTTTGATAAGATTGTAACTTTTATGTAACCTATCTCTATCCAGTATATACCATTCAACAGATGAAATACAAATGTAAAACCCTTTCATTTCACCTCTCTAGTCACCTGCATACTTCAAAAACGGTAATACCACTTTCTCATATGTGATCATTATTAAACAACTTAAACCGAGCTTTTATAGGTAAAAACAATCATTCACTTCAGCGTATATAGGTATTTGCCGTGCCACTACTCCGCTTTCGCACATACATTATGATGAATTCAACCCACCTTTAAGAAATGGAGGAGTTTTTATGTATCCCTACAATCCTTATGATCCATATAAGCAATATGGTTACCAACCTCAGTATGATTTACAAGCACAATACCAACAATATATAGATCAAGCAGAGCAAGTTAATCCATATGATCCAAATAGACAATTTCAACTTCCAATCTCTTTTCCTGGCACTGGAAACCGTCAACTAGAACGACGAGTAAATGAGCTTGAGCAAAGAGTACGTCAACTAGAAAACACAGTTGAGCGTCATACTCGTAGACTAAACCGCTTAAATCAGCGTTTACGTACAGTAGAAAATAGACTAAACATTCCATTTTCAGCATTAGAAGACGGATTTTAATTTCGAAAATAACAAATATATAAGGAAGGGACTCCCCCTTCCTTATATAAATTGACGAAAGTTTTTTCCATCTCTATACTGATAAGAGTTAATGAAATGAAACAAGGTGATAAATATGGATTTTGAAATAAATTTTCTTTCCTTTTATGTAGTACAAGTAGAAGGAAAAGGTGAAGCAGTTGATAAACGCTATAAACATTTTCAAACATTAGACGCTGAAGAGTATGAAGATAGCTCTTTAAAAGAATTTTTGAATGGTGAATTATTAAAAATTTCAAAGCGAAAAGTAGAACGTCACGCAAAAACAGAACAAGCCCCAACAAAGATTGGTCGCTTTATTGTAGAAGAAGGGCACGAACTCGATTCAAACCCTCATTACAACTTATTTAATCGTATTCGCTTTGCAGAAACAAAAGAAAACTTCAAAGATATGAGCGAACCTCTCGTTTATACATACCTTGACACAAGTGCTGTACGTGGCGGTGTATTTTTAATCGCTCAAGCAAAACTACGCAAATACTTTGATGATCCATTCGTATTCGTAATGAAATGTGACTTCGAACCAAAGGTTGCTTCCATTTCTGATGAATCAACGCTTATTCGTAACGTTGAAATGGCCATCACAACAAAGAATATGAAATCTATCCAATACCCATACATGCCTGAAGAAGGTATGGTGGAGCCTGGCGAACTAAAAATACACCAAGCATCACACGCCCGCTACTTTGAGGACTTCTTAAAATTCGTCGAATACGAGCGCTCTATGCCTGAAATTATGAAAACACAAGTAATGGACATGGTATACGACCAAATTGAAGATGTATTTGAAGAAGGTACAGAAGAACGCGAACAGTTCGACCAAGCGATGGAAGTATGGGCTGCCAGTCCAAAACGTGAAATCATGGAACAGTTTTCAACAGAAGAAGTAATGGAAGCTACTGCTCAAATCGTCGAGCACGCCCCTGAAGTAGAATTAAAGCTAAAAGCAGATCATATCTCTGTGAAGGCGTTGCTTGCTGATTTCGGAGATCTGATTCATATCGCTAAGGTAAATGACAGATACGTACTAATGATCGAAGCAGATACTCTTACGTTTGAGAAAGGGTTCTCTCCGATTGAGTTTTTGAAGCCGGATGAATTGCAAGACGTGATTGAGCGGATTGAGAAGAAGCAACAGTTTGGGTATGATCCGAGCGGGATTGAATAGAACTCTTTTATAAACAGTGACTACTAAAGTGTTTAAAATATCAATTATGTGTTCACAAGCGTGAACACCCAGTACTAAAATTCTTGGTTCTAATATTAAATAAATGCTTCCATATAACTATTTTTTACTGAGTGCTATTCACAAGCGCTCTTTTATTTTGGTCACATTTCCGTGTCTATTTGGTGGTCACTAAAAGTATATGGGTACTAAAACTTTCTACTATTTGAGTTTTTGAAGTCGGATGAGCTGCAGGACGTGATTGAGCGGACTGAGAAGAAGCAGGGATACTAATATGTTTGTGTGATTTACAGAAACAAGCTATCATTTTATAGATTTAATTTTACCATTAACTACTTTCCTCCCCTCTAAACCCATATACATAAGATGCTATATCTATTTGGGAGGTGTAGGGGTTGTTCTTAAATCAAAATCCACAGCTTGCTTCTTATGAAATAGGAGATTGGTCATATGGTGACCTTAATGTTCGTACTTGGGGGGGAAGGAGCTTCGCTTAAATTAGGTAAGTTCTGTTCCATAGCCGACCATGTAACAGTCTTTTTAGGTGGCGAACACAGAACAGATTGGATTAGTACCTATCCATTTAATGTGATAGTTCCTGAGGGTGCGGGGTTTAGCGGTCATCCGAAAACTAAGGGAGATGTAATCATTGGTCATGACGTTTGGATAGGCAGTGGCGCTATGATTATGTCTGGAGTCAAAGTCGGAAACGGAGCTGTTATTGGCGCAAGAAGCGTTGTAACACGAGATATCCCGCCGTATGGAATAGTAGCAGGTAATCCAGCAAAGTTGGTTCGGTATCGTTTCTCACCAGAAGTGATTGAAGAACTTCAACAAATTTCTTGGTGGGACTGGGATATATCTACTATCACGGCGTCTTTACATTTTCTTCTTCCAGATAATGTCAGTGAGTTTATTCGAGAATATAAAGAATAATTAACTCACTTAAAAAGTAAATACTAAAAAACTCCTATATCTATAAATGGAATAGGAGTTTTTACATTGCTCACTAATAAATTCTCCTCATAACAAGTACTAGCCTTAGCTACCTTAATACATTTACGTTACCTTTCCCTCTTCCTGCACCTTCTCCATCTCAGCCAAATACCTAAGCTGCCTTTCCGCCTTTCTCACCGCAGTAGGAAAGTGTTTTTTCAAAAGTTCTACTGCAGATTCACTTATATAATATCTTTCCGTTATACTTTCCCACGTGTCACTACTTTCAAATGCACTCCATACAAAAGGACGCTCTGTATTTTTTCTCAGTTCTTTAAACACCCATTTTCGCATCCTTTTTTTCGCTTTTTCTGTTAGTTTTCCGTTCTTTACAAGTTCAAGCTCACCATGTCTCTTGTATCGCTTGTTAATATCTCTCTCGCCACATACTTTCAGAAAGATATTTGCTGTATTCTCAGCATCTGCGAAAGCACGATGTTGCCTACCTTCCCATGTTAAACCGAGCTGCTCCACTGCAAATTGTAAACTTGGTGTATGCTCAAATAATTCTTCATATGCCTGGAAAACAAATTTTTGCACATCAAATCTGCTCTCTTTTTCCATACATGGGCATTCTATACCGTATAATGTACAATCTTGAGATAGAAAACGATAATCTTCTTTTCCCCATGAAATAAATATAGAATCTTCTCCGATGAACTGAATAAATTTCTCTATAATTTGAGGGAATTTCTCTGCACCAATTAAATCTTTCTTTGTAATTCCAGTTAATTTTGTTGTATGACGAGTTAATGGGGCACTTGGTTTTACTAACTCTGAAAATTCTCCAATAACCTTCATTGTACTCACATCTATTTTTACAGCTCCAATATCAACTATTTCTGACGGATCTTCTGATTTATACGGCCTAAAATTCCTTTCAATATCAAACACAATAAAGTGTGTAGCGTTTTTCAATTTGTATACCTCTTTCTAATTCCTATTAATATGAAAAGCCTAATTAACAGCTTCACTTTATTTTCAGTATCTATTTATACATGCAGTTTATACATTTAATACATTTAGATATAAATCGAAAATTCAGTCTTATTATCACATGTAAATAGGAGGACCTTCAATAAAAACGCAAAAAAAAGAAGGGCAAGCCCTTCTTTTTTCATAATTACTTCTTGTTTACGTTTGTAGCTTGAGGTCCACGGTTACCTTGTTCTACTTCGAAAGTAACTTCTTGACCTTCTTCTAAAGATTTGAAGCCGTCGCCTTGGATAGCTGAGAAATGAACGAATACGTCTTCTCCGCCTTCAACCTCGATGAAACCGAAACCTTTTTCTGCGTTAAACCATTTTACTTTACCGTTTTGCATTTAAAAAATCCTCCTACAATGTACCTATATGTACATATTCATTTTCAACCACTTTACAATAATACATCATATATTAAAAAACTGCAACCCCCGAGGAGATTTAACATTGCTATCCTCCTCGGAAGTTACAGCTCATTTAAATCTCTATATTATTAAAAGTAAAATGGTTTAAAGTAACTATATCATATCAATATAATAAAAGTAAAGTTTTTTTAAGCTATACAGCTTTTTTCTTCCATTGCATCTCTTTTAATTCACCTGATCCAGCTACAACATAGCCTTCTTTTTCATTAACAATGCGCCAACCATGCCCTTTAACCGAATCACATACTGTAACAATTCCTTCTTCAAGAAGCACACGGCAAACGGTACTAATTCCCGCCTTATTTTGCGTTGACGTTGTATATAACACATGTTGATCCACACTTAAATCTAAATAACTACTCGCTTTTTGTTCACTTTGACATGTATGCCAACCTATTTTATCACTTTCGATACTCTCATCTATTCTGCAAAAAGAAATATTCCCGCTAATTCCCTTGCACGATCCACTTGCCGCTACTAAATAGGAATTATGTATAGTCAACGCAGAAATCATCTGATTCATCGCTATTTTAATCCTTTTTAATTTACGTGTCTCTAAATCAAAAAGCCAAACACCACCATATTTAGTATGTATTTTCGTACCGATAAATAAGTAATGTTTATATAAAAATAATGATCGAATGGATGGTGCCTCACTACCGTAATTAAGAAATGGCTGAATAGTCTCCCATGTGGAACCAAAATTATTAGAATGATACAGTGTTTTATCTCCATGAGCAATTACTGTTCCATTCTCATTACTACATACATTCCAGCTCGTTGCTTTCGTTGGAAAGCGCTGGATCGTCCACGTTTCTCCACCATTCATACTACGAATAAAAACTCCTTCGTCTCCTACTCCATAAACTACGTTACCTTCACTATGTAAATCTCGAATTCGTTTTTGGAAACCCGTTAAAGCCTGTTTCCATTCTCCATCTTTTTCAATGAATAAACCATTATATGTAGTAGCTAACAAAAGCTTTCCATCTCTTAACTTTGTAATAGCAGTTGCACTTAACATTGTTTCCACGTTGACACTCCCATTCCTAGAACTTCTCGGCAAAAGCAATTGCAAAATCACTGCATTTTTCAACGTCTTCTTTATCTTCTGGAGCTAATTCAATTTTCAATCCTTCTTGTACGAGTTCTGCCCCGCATTTTACAAGACGTTCTTCAAATATCGTTACCGCTTCACAAAACAGTTCATACGCCGTATCACCTGATCCTAAAACAGCCACTTTTTTACCCGTTAAATCTATATTTTCTAACTCATCATGGAAATCTTCCGCTTCAAATGGTAATTCACCATCACCCCACGTATAAGATCCTAAAATGATTCCATCATAAGCTAATAATTCTTCAGCATCCATACCTTCCATCTCTTGCAATACTACTTCATGATCAAAGGCATCTAAACTTACTTTAATTAAATCAGCAATACTCTCTGTATTCCCTGACATACTTGCATACGCTATTAAAATTTTCGCCACTTTGGCATCCCCCTCTTACAATAAATGATTCTCATTCTCATTATATTAATAATGAGAATCAATTTCAATTATATTTTTTGTTATTTTATTTAATTCCATAAAAAAAGAACAGATGACTATA
>NZ_JBALMG010000121.1:0-619 GCF_036963225.1 Bacillus sp. JJ783
CCAATATATATTATTTATTCACTTTATATTTCTATATTATTATTGAAAATCCATTTATTTTAAAGGAAATATACTACTGTAAGTACAACTTATTTTTATATTGTATGGAGATATCATTCTTAATATAAAAAATAAGTTCTTATCGTTAAAGTTAATGGGTAGTACTCAATATAAATAATTTCAAAATAAATATTTATTCTATTACAATTGTTCGAAATCTCAGCTCAATTCGTATATCATTTAATATTTTAATATAGTTATTACAATTTTATTTGAGTTATGGTATATTAAAATTTGCATTTATAAAATCTTACATAACAAGGAGAATTTAAGTGGATAATTTATTATTAAAGAACGATTTATCATCAGAACAATTGGCACTTGTAAACTCAGAATTTGAAAAAAATAAAAAATCAAAAGGGCTTGCTTACTTAATTTGGTTTTTCCTAGGAGGGCTTGGAGGTCATCGCTATTATGCACGTGATTTCGGTATGGCTATCGCAATGACTTTAACACTGGGTGGGCTTGGTATTTGGGCTTTAATCGATGTATTCTTTATTGGAAGTCGTATTGGTAAGAAAAATGAAGAGTTAGAACGTGATATTATTTTAAAAGTAAA
>NZ_JBALMG010000121.1:634-12694 GCF_036963225.1 Bacillus sp. JJ783
TATTAATAACTTATTGCTATTGTACCTTCACCTGCATGTACAGCAAATGAAATTGGCAATGGATAAAGCTTGAAATCCATTTCAGGGAATGCTTGTTTAATATCTGAAATCCATTCTTCAGCTCCATCTTTATCGTTAGCATAGAACATATGAAGTACTTTTGGTAATTCTTTTTCAAGCTCATTTTTAATGTAGTCTCTACATTTTTGGATTTTACGCACTTTCTTTTCAAGTAAAAGTTCTCCGCCTTTTACTTCTAAGATTAAGTTGACACTTAATAAACTTCCAAGTAAAAATTGAACTCCCTTTACTCGACCACTTGCATATAAACCTTTTAAGCTTTTTGGAAATACATAAAAAGGCCTTCTTTTTTCATCTACTAATGTTTTATGTATATCTTGTAAAGTCATACCATCATTGTATAACGTTTTAGCTTTTCTCAAAAGTTCATCCATTGGATAACTTGTCGTTTCACTATCTAATACAGTTAAAGGGAAACCTGCCATATCAGCAGCTAACTTCATATTTTGATAGGTCCCACTTACTTTTCCGCTAATAGCAACTGCAAAGCCTTCTTCATATTCTTCTTTGCATTTAGTAAATAATTCTACCATTTCCCCTATGTTAGGTTGCGAAGTAGTAACTGTTCTTCCATCATTTAACGCTTCATAAAGACGTTTATGAACTCCTTCTTCACAATCCTTATAAGACACTCCATCAATAATAACTTCAATTGGGATAACAAAGTTATCACCATCTGTTGTAAAACTCGCAGTTGTACTATCAGTAAACCAAGCAACACGCTTCATGTTGTTCCTCCCTTATTCTGTTCCTCTTTTCTGACTTTTCTATATATTTATCTTACGAAAAGAGAATATCCCCTGTAATAGTAACAGGACTTTATTATTTTGGCTATAGTAGATGTATAATAAATGTGAATGTTTTTTGTCTATTTGTCAAAAAAAAAAGAAAACCACAAATTTTCCCGGTCTTCTTTTAACATTACATTACTTAAATGTTTCGTTATCTAAAATAACAACATAATCATTCGTCATTCGCCCCGCTTCTTTCGTATAACTGACAAGCCGCTGGATGTTATCACAGCAAATTTTTGCTCCCCATACGAGTAACGGTACACCAATAAAATCAATATGAAATCTTCTAGAAAACAAACCGCCTAAAGTCATTGGCAATGGAACTGTTGGTGATGTATTAGAAAAAATAATCTTATCATTGTTTTGATAATGTTTTTGCAGAATCTCTCCTAAATGCTTCATGGCAGGTACAACGACCTTTGATGCCCCGCATCCAATTGTATATACAGGATTCCCATATTCATCTTGTCCATGAAAAATAATTTTCCCCATATCTTCTGTTTTCAATTTATTAAAATACTCCACATTTAAAATTTCTTCTTTCGTTAACTTCCGATCAGTTGGTAATTTATTTAAATGATAAGCTGCAGCTAGCGAGGTTGTATGCGTTCCGCCGAAATCTGTGTAAATGAATATCATATTATCATCCCTTGTTGTAAAAGTTCAATATTATTTAGTATTACCGTTCACAGCGTTGTTAAACAAGGGACGAATGTATTTACGCTTTTTGTGTTAATTCATTATATTTTTTCCAAATATAATAGCGTCTACTAATTACGGTACCTAATGTGATACATAAAAAGGCATTCGTTACAACCATTAATGTGTGGTGAGTACTGCCAGGAAACATACTTTGCTTAATCAAAACCTTTGCACCTAAAATAACAAGGAGAATAATTGTACTTAACCAATTTCCTTTTCGTAATACATGACCTGTTTCACTATCTAATCGAAATGTTAAAGCTTTTCCTCTAATAACTCCAAGACCCAATCCAATTCCGAGCATTGCAACGAATAATAGTACGTGCAATATATTTAATTGTCCCATATGAATAATGGACTGGATTGTTACAAAGCACAGCAAAGCCGGAATGAGCCAAATACGATTAATATTCACTTTGTATTCCTTACCTTGCATTAATACAATTATAAGAATAACAAGTAGAATAACAAATAGAATATCCATTTAGAGTCCTCCTATATACTTGTTTACCTTTGAAAATTATATTCGCCTCTGTTCATACCATACTTGAAATACGATAGCTACTTTAATTTGTAAAATATGGAATGTGATTTCCCATCAGCCTTAAGCATTATTTATAAAAGTAAAAAGACGTACTTTCTACTCGTACGTCTTTAGTAGCTTTATTAGTATATTCCTAAACTGGTTTAAACTTTTATTTATCAATAAATTCTACACCTTTAGAGTTAGTTTTATCTAATACTTGAATGTTAAATGTAGCAGCTAATGTTAAAGTGATTTTATAAATGGAATATCCAATTATAGAACCTAGAACGTTACAGATTACATCATCAATATCGGTAATACGTCCCCATCCACTAACTAATGACTCGATTAATTGTACAATTCTATACTAACCGATATGATAAAACCTAATAAAATAGTATTTTTAACTTTTTTGAATTTATTCCATATAAGTGGTGCTAAAAACCCTAAAGGCATTAATAATAAAACATTCCCGCCTACATTTCTTACGATTAGACCAATCATAAATAGGACATCACCATCATAAGCACTCCCTATTTGACCGATATCTTTAATAATTGATGCAAAAGGAATAATATTGACTGACCGATTAAGATTTTCAACACTAGAAAGAAACCCGATTGGTAAAGGGAATAAGGTTACTGCAACAACCATACAAATGTATACTGCAAATAGAAAACTAATTAACTCTTTCCACCAATTCACATGCTTTTTATTTTTGAACCCAATTAATATACTTCGGACAAATAAATAACAGATAACCCCGAAAATAATAAATAAACTACCGTTAATCATATGCAAATCGCTAACACATCCCTTTATCTTAATTATTCTATAGGGCTTTTCGCAGGATGGTTTTGTCATACGGAATAATGTATCTTTATCTTATTGTAAATTCATTAAAGAGAAACCTTCATTTGCGGGATTTTCATATTTTTATTTCCCTCTAAGTACATTGTCATAATATGCTGTATCTAAAAAAGATAACGAACGGCAACGTACCCAGCCTATTTCGTCTTCTTTTTTATATGCTCTAATTTTTATATCCATGTAATTAAAAAACACCTTCTATTTCTACCATGAATTTTTCGGGTCCTGCCCCTTTATTTGATGGGATAACTAATGTAATTCCTAAGTCCGGGTAAACGGCCGAGCGGAAACTCACGCCTGGATCATATCCCATTACATGATATTTAAAAATATTTCCTTGTCTTTTCTCAATCCATATTCCATAGCCGTAAGACTGGCTATTATTCACCAAAATATGAGGAGTTAAAAGTAACTTCGTATATTCGTGGCTTAATATTTCGTTGTTAAATAGAGCTTCCCAAAATTTCACCATGTCTGGTGCAGTAATATAAGCACCACCATCAGAACCTCCTTTTATGGGTATAGAGTATGCATTTGTTCTCCATTTTTGACTATTTACATCCTTTATATATCCGAGAGCTGTATGTTTTGGTAAATTATCTAAAGAAAAATAGCCTGAATCATTCATGCCAACTGGAACGAATATGTTTCTTTCTATATATTCCGTAAATTCAAGTCCTGTCTGCTGTTCTATAATTAATCCAAGTATAATAAAACCTGCATTGTTATAGTAAAACTTACTTCCTGGTGTAAACATCATATTACTGTTTTGGAATAATGGTAAAAAGTCTTTTAAACTTTTTAAAAGATACATAGGGGTTTGTTTCCAAAGATCTTCAAAATTATCCATGATACTTTCATCAAAATAATCTGGAATACCCGAACTATGCGTTAAAAGTTGATGTACTGTAATATCTTCATTAAAGTTTGGGAATTTAATATGTAGACAATCTTTTAACTTTGTATGAAAAGTAATTACACCTCTTTCAACAAGTTGACAGATNNGTGAATAATTTACATCCTGAGGCAATTCCAAATCTTGTTTGTAGTGTATTGTTTATACATTCACTTCGGTTAGCATATCCAAATGAATTTTCATAGATAATATCATCATCTTTTTTTATTAAGACTACCCCAGAAAAATCTATATTCTGATGTATTTCTTTTACAATTTTTTCTATTTGATCTTTTGTTTTTATCATAATAACCACCCTTGTTTATCAGTATTGTTCTTTCCCCTTATTATTTTTCCATATATAGGGGAAAGAAACCTCCTATTCACCCCCCTTAAGTTTTAAATAAAAACCAAGGGAACTATTTCGATTTTATTGATTCAGTGGAATATACCTTAGACTGCGATGGTAATAAAGTAAACACGCATAATAGGATAGTAATAAGTAGCATTACCAATATTCCTACAATGACTACAATTTGTATAGAAGTGAATTGAGTTGCAATGCCGAACAGAATCGTTATAAAAATTGTTAAAACAGCTATAACGAGCCCGTATATACTCCCGATTCGTCCCATCATATGAACCGGAACGTTATTTTGATAAAATGTGTAAAATCCTGTATTTGCATATGCCATAGAGAAAGATAGAATAAAGAATCCGATAGCAGCTATTAAAAACTCACTTGAAAAAGCATAAATCAAATATCCAATTGCAATGAATAATGATCCTATCCCAATTAGAAATGAAGGTGTTAATTTTTTTGATAAAACTGTATTTATTATGGCTCCTAAAATAAAACCCGCTCCAGCGATACTAACTAGGAAGCCATACTCACTATCTGTTAACAATAAAACTTTTTTTGCAAACGATATTTCAAGCGAATCAATAGCGGTAGCTAAGACCATCATCCCTTGAAATAAGAAGTAAACACAAACAATATACATAGATTTTTTACTGAAATTTAAAACTATGTTCCAATCTTTCTTTAATACAGTTAGTGACAATTTATCATTGGATGTATTAGAATCGTCTTTTTTATCAAGATTAGGTAAAAGTAATGTAATGAACCCTGATAGCAGAAATGCTATAGCATTCATATATATTGCAAACTCTGGTGTGCCAATTATTAATAATATCCCCGCTACCGCTGGACCAATTAAAAATGCACCAGATCCTATTAAACTACGTAGTGAGTTGAAACGTTGTCTTTGCTCTACTGGAATTAATTTCGTCATATATGTCATAGCAGTTGGTTCATAAATCGCACTGGCCATGCTTATAAAAAATACTAATAGGTAGACAATCCAAAGGGATGGAAGCAAGGGTAAAATGGCGATAAATACTGCTCGATATATATCGAGGTGAATCATTAACTTCCGTTTGTTTAAACGATCTATCATACTTCCTGACCAAGCGTTTGTAAATAAAGCAGCTAATGGTTTAATTACATATAAAGCAGCAACCGCTAAAGCTGAGCCGCCCATATTATAGACAAGTACATTAAGTGCTATTAAGTAAATCCATGCACCTAAATTTGCAATACCGACTCCGGACAGTAGTAATAAAGGATATTTCCAATCTTTAAGTAATTTTTTCACTTTAGGCACCCGCTTTCTAAATTGTTTTAAACCAATAAAAAAATCCCACCCCCAAGACTTAAAGTCTTAGGGACGAGATTTATCATCGCGGTGCCACCCTAGTTTGTTAATATGTCGCCATATTAACCTTATCAGGTACTGCATAAAGCTTATACCTTAGCTCTATAACGGGAGCTCCCGTCACACCATCCCCTTATTAAAGGTTCCGATGTGCTGCTCAGAGGCTTGATTCAATAAAGAATTTTTGCTCCTTTTCAGCTAAATGGAGCTCTCTGTGAAAAATTCATTTTATTTACTCTTCTCATCATCGCATGTAATTTTATCCATATTATCATATAGGTTTTATATTGTAAATAATTAAAAAGAATAATCAGTTTTTTAAGAAAGTGAACATCCTTTATAATTTTGTAACTTGATTTTTTATTTATTAAAAAAATACGGTGCGTGAAATTGCTTGTAACTCTAACAAAAAGAGCCTATTATACTATAGGCTCTTACAAATTCGATATTAATTTGTGCTCGCTTCTGCTAATGGTTCTAGAGGCGGTTCCAAATCTAGTTTTAAAGCATCACCTTCTTGTATATATTGTCCCTTTTCAATGCTTTGACTCGTTACATACCCTGCACCTGTTGTTTTTAAATCTAATTTCAACAACTTAGAGAAATACATAACATCACGCATTGACCAACCTTTTAGGTTAGGCATTTTCACATTATTTCCCACTAGAAATATGCGATCTCCTTCACTCATTACCTCGCCAGTTTGTGGATATTGTTTTATTATCTTTCCTTCTCCTAATAATACCGGCTGAAGTTTCGCTTTTTCTGCAATATTTTTCACCGTATCCATCGTTTGATTTACATAATTTTGTACTTTTATTTCAGATTGCTTTGTTGCATCTGCTATTTGTTTTTCTGTATATGGTTTCACTTTTAAATATTCTAGACTATTTTTCATAACTGGTTTAAAAATTTCAGCAAGAGGCTGAGCGCCGTATTCATTCCCCTTTAATTTAGGTTGCTTAATGGCTAAATATACGACTAATTGCGGATCATCAATTGGAGCCATTCCTAAGAATGAAAAAATATAATTATCTTTCCCTTCCATATATCGTCCATTTTCAGGATTCGGAATTTGCGCTGTCCCTGTTTTACCACCAATCGGATAACCATCAATTTTATACATCGTTCCCGTTCCTTTAGATGATGTTATAACACGTTCCATTAAGTTCCTTACCTTATCTGCAGTTTCTTTTTTAATCGGATTCCCTATTTCTTTAGGTTGATTTTCCATAATAACTTGCTTATTTGTTGGATTTACAACCTTATCAACAATATAAGGTTGCATCATTTTCCCGTCATTTGCTATAGCTGTGGCCGCTTGTACGATTTGAATAGGAGTTACAGTTGAGCCTTGGCCGAAAGAAGTAGTAACTTGTTGAATTTGAGTATTTAACAATAATGTATTTTTACTTTCTCCAGGCAAATCTATCCCTGTTTTTTGATTGAAACCAAATTTATTCATATATTGCTTGAATTTATTTGGTTTCAGTAACTGGTCTTCTAAAATAGAAAAAGCAACGTTAGATGACCGTTCAAACCCTTCATCAAATGTAATTGAGCCCCACCCATATCCGCCATTATGATCTTTAATTTCTGCTGAACCAACTGTGTATTTTCCTGATTGGAAATATTCTTTCCCGTTATATACACCTTCATTAATTGCAGCAGCTAATGTAAAAACTTTCATTGTAGACCCTGGTTCGAATGCGTTCGCAATTGGATCATTTAAAAAATATTCAATGTCTCCCTTATTAGGATTATAACTAGGCTTACTAGACATTGCTAAAACTTTCCCTGTTTTTGGATCTGCAATGATTCCTACTAACATAGAAGGATCATAGTGTTGCTCCGCTTTGTTCATTGCATCTTCTAAAAAACTATTAATTTGTTTATCAAGCGTAAGATATACGTTGTTTCCATCTTTAGCAGGTTCTATTTTTCCTATATCATTTGTAAGTGGGATACCACTTCGTGAACCTACATATTTTACATTTCCGTTTGTAGAGCGTAAATATTTATCCAAACTTTCTTCAAGCCCAAACTTCCCCTCCGCATTACCTTTATCATCTGGTCTTGCAAAACCAAGTATATACGAGGCGAAATCTTCATTTGGGTATACTCTGGCTTTTTCTGTTGTAAACGATACACCTGGTATTTTCAAATTTTTAAGTTCTTCCTTCGCTTCTCTAGATAAGTTACGTCCAATTTTACCAATTTCAACTTGCGTACGTCCTTCATGAAAATTTTTCATGATCTCCTCTTTATCAACTTCAAGCGCATCTGCTAAACGTTGTGCAGTATCTTCTTTATCTTTTAATTTATCTTTTCCTTTTAAGTTTACAACGATGCGATATGTCGTTGAGTCTTGGACTAATACTTTACCGTTTTGATCATAAATTGTCCCGCGATTTGCCTCTAAAACTCCATTTTTGTTTTGTTGTTCATTCGCAAGATCTTTTACATTAACATTATGCACGACTCCTACTGCTTGAATATAAAATATACGTAAAAGCATAGTAAGAAACAAAACAATAAAAGCAATCATCATATATCGAGCGCCTTTATTCGTTTGAAGTTTATGCATACTTATCTCCTTTCTTTTCCAATGTATTAATGCAAAGATACGCTACTAAATATGTTCTTTATTATATTAGATACTATCTTTTTCGAAGTTTTTTTACTAATTCCTCTATAACAATAAGAAAACCAGTTCTGTTGCTGTTTGTTTTTTATTTATTTTGTATTTTTTATTATAAAATACGGTAAGTGAAATTTAAGAATCTTCAAATAAAAAGAACCTACTTTTTGTAGGTTCTTACGATTAAGCTATATGATTATATTTCGCTAAAAAAGGAACTCGTTTTGCTACTAGTGCATACATTTTGAAAATTAAACTAGCTAACGGTTCAAGTATACGTGTGCTTTGTATTACTAATCCACTTGTAATAAATGTTAAGAACGCAGCCCCAAGTATATCTAGAGGATAATGAACACCTACGTACATTCGTGATACACCGACTAATATTGCCCATATAAGCGCGATATATTTAAGTTTTTCTCCTCTTAGAATAAATACGAAAGCAATCGAAAATACAAGTACAGAATGATCACTTACAAATGATGAATCAGCTGCATGCGGTACTAATTGATTGACATGATGTGTAATAAAAGGACGCGGATGATAATATACCGCATGTATAAGAACATTTACTAATAATGCAATACTAACTGAAAGTGTCGTGTATAACACCGTATATTGTTTTCGGATTGCATTTTCTTTCTTTCCATTATTGAACCATAGGATAAGCATAAATAGAATAGCTACATATGCAGCACTATTTGTAATAGCAATCATTAGCGTATCTAATAGCTTGGATGATCCAGCAAAATTATTAATCCATTGAAATACTGTGTAATTCATATTACTCTCTCCTTATTTTTTCTCATTGTACTTTAAATAAAGATACAAGTGTCCTTGATTTACACAGTATACAATATCAATATGAAAATGGGCTTAAACTTTTCTCATCTAATTCTCATTTTGCTACTATTCATTTGACATTCGTGTAACTATTTATACGAGCTAAATATGTATAAAGGTTGTAAAACATTTTACATAGTATGGTAAACACTCTATACATGAATATAATACTTAACATATTCATGTAAATATACTAGCTACGAAATCATTTTTTCATTTCATACGAAAGGCTATATTACCGAATTGTTCTCCTTGCTGCATTCGATTTAAAGCTTGAATTGCTTCTTCTAATGGATATACTTTATCAATGATTGGTTTAATATTATGTTCCTCTATAAAATGAATCATCTCATTAAATTCCTCACTGCTCCCCATTGATGTTCCCATAATATCGATTTGATTATAAAATAATGCTCGTAACGGTAATTCAATTTTATCTCCTGAACTTGCAACAAAATTAACAATTCTTCCGTTTGGTTTTAATACATCAAAATATTTCAAGAAAGTCGCCGGACCTATACTATCTATAATTAAATCTACTTTTTCTCCATGTAAGCACTCTTCCCAAATACCAGAACTATTAAATGAAAAGTCTGCGCCATAGTTTTCTGCAGTCTTTCTTTTACTCTCTATCCTTGAAGTAACACTTACCTTTGCTCCAATTGCTTTAGCAAATAACATAGCATAAGTAGCTACACCACCGCCAATTCCCGGAATTAGAACATGTTCTTCAGATTTCAATCTACCTTTTGTAAAAAGCGCTCTATATGCAGTTAATGCCGATAAAGATAACACACCAGATTCTTCCCACGTAAGATAGGATGGCTTTTTCACTACATTTTCAGCTGGCACAATAACATATTCGGCAAACGTTCCATCGGCTGGTCCGCCTAGTACTTCAGGTAACTCTGGTATTTCATGAGTATTATTCCATCCAATACTAGGATTTATAATAACCTCTGTATGTAGTGCGATATTTGAAACACCTTCTCCTAATTCCGTAACAATACCTGCACCATCTGATCCTAGAATTAAAGGTAATTCCATTTCTTTTCTATTATTCATTATAAATAAATCACGATGATTTAAACCTGCTGTTTTTAATTTCACTTTAACCTCTCCAATGTTAGGAGTTATCTCAGGTGATAATTTATATTCTAAACCGTCTAATCCTTTTTTATGTTGATGTACAATAGCGTTCATTAATAATCCCCCTTAATAATTTTAATGTACTAAAAATATCGAAATAAATAAAATAATCTGATTGTAACAACTAAAAAATAATAAAAATCATTATGATGAAAAAACAAAATCCTCCCCACACTTTTTTGTAGGAAGGACTTTAATTGATACTACTTATACTTTGTTAATCCTCTTTTTGGCCAATGTTAATATATTTCGAATAAACGGGGCTTTCGCATTTGTATATGAAACACGATCAAAAGGATATGTAGCAGCAAGTTTCTCTTTTAATTCACTATATTCTTTTCGTGCCCATTCATTATTTATGAGAAAATCTCTAAATAAGAGGTTGTTCTTCCATTCCTCACTATTATAAATATACACATGTAAGTGATGACTACCCGCTCTCCACTTCCCTTTTCTAAAAAAACGCCAATTAAGTGTTTCTTTTGGAACATATTCATAGCCAATTTCCGCTAGGGGTTCCCTCCAATTTTCGGTAATTTGTAAATTTGTTACGCCAATCATCATATCAATAAGCTGTTTAGCCCCTAATCCTTCTACGGCCGTGCTTCCTATATGTTCAATAGCAATAATTTCTTCATTTAGTAACGGCACAATTTTATTTTTTTCATTTAAAAACTCTGTATGCCAATAATGTTCGTACGGTTTAATTAAGATTTTCCCATCCATTTTCTTTCCTCCTTATAACTATACATCATTATATTTATAAAATTTAATTGTATTAACATAGGGATTTTACAAAAAATGTCGAATATTATAATAGACAACTTAATTATACTAAATATGAGGTGAATCATGAAAGATATTCCAGTTGAAATTCAATTAAATACTGTCACATTCCAACTAAAAAAACATCATAATTTTGATTGGCTTACGAAACTAGGAACAGTATTTGCAGTTTTTGATCAACAAGATTCCGGTAATATAAGTTTCGGTGTTGAAAAGAATGGGAAAAAGAAGTTTATTAAATATGCAGGGGCACAAACACTCGCATATAATGCTTCTACAAATGAAGCTATAAAAAGATTAAAAAACTCAGTTACTATATACAATGAATTAAAACACGTTTCTCTTATAAATTTAATTGATCACTACCCTTTACAACATGGATATGTTTTAATTTTTGATTGGTTTGACGGTGAATGTCTTCACTCGCACTGGAGTTTCCCACCCCCAGCAAAATACAATGATCCTAATTCACCATTTTATAAATATAAGAAATTATCCGTTAAAGACAGACTGATTTCATTAAATTCTATTTTTAATTTCCATACTTACGTTGAACACAAACACTATGTAGCTATTGATTTTTATGACGGTAGTATTTTATACAACTTTAAAACTAATGAAACAAAAATTTGTGATATTGATTTATACAGTAACACACCGTATGTAAATAAGATGGGGCGACTGTGGGGATCATCTCGTTTTATGTCACCTGAAGAGTTTCAACTTAACTCTATAATAGATGGAAAAACAAACGTATTTAATATGGGGGCTATAGCTTTTGCACTTTTAGGTGGCGGACAAGATCGTTCCTTTATAAAATGGGAAGCTGGCGAAGGATTATATGAAGTAGCATACCGTGCTGTAAATGAAAATCGTAGTAAGCGCTATGCGTCAATGGAAGAGTTTAATAATGCATGGTTAAAAGTCTATAACACTGAAAAGTTATAAAAACTACATACATTATAAAAGTACATGTAAAACTTGTACTTTTATAATGTATAATACATATGGGATTGAAATTCAGGATAACGGGGCATGTATTATGAACTTTGTTT
>NZ_JBALMG010000122.1:0-17827 GCF_036963225.1 Bacillus sp. JJ783
CATCTGCGCTGCGACATATGTAAACCAAATCCAAAGTGGTTCATACTTCAGTTTGCGCCCCCCGATATCTGTCACACCGATAATAAAATCAGAAATCACAAACAATAAGCCACCAAGTGCTGGCACCCACCATATTCCTGTATTCTCGTAATATAAGGCGAATGCAAAACATGCCATTCCTCCAACCCACAAACCGTAAATTAGAGCCCCAATCGTAAACAATTTATCCTGTTTTTCATTTCGGATAAAAAAGAACCATCCTATAATTAGAAAGAGTCCGTATACGAGTAAACCGATCCAAAAACCATTCCATGAAATACCTGTTTGTAAAAATGCTTTCACATAGAAACAATGTGCAAGAGCGAAAGTAACCATTCCTCCAATTAATCGATGACCAATTGGAATTAATCCTGCCATAAATAAATCCCCTACAGTTGACAATGTCATACCGAGTGCAACCCACGTACTGTACTCAACCGATGGATCTTGTAACCATATCCAAATTGCACTTCCTGTTAAAGAAAAACTAAGAATAAGACGAACCGCTAAAGGTAACGGCATATTATTTCTCGTTCTTTTCGTCTGTCCTATTGCATAAATTGCTCCCATTAAAAAAAGAATAATTTGCCCGACTAACACAATGTAAAGTACATTCATAATATGTTCTCCTCAATAAATGCTTTTTCTATCTTTTTTTCGTTACATATAGCACGTTCTCCTTTTTCTATGTAAAAAAAGAAGAACAATACTGTTCTTCCATTTTAATCGTTTTTCTGTTCTCTATGCTAGTTGTTTTTCTTGCTCAACTTTCTTTTTAACCGGGTTACGATTTACTACAATAATTCCCGCTGCGACACATGCTAAACCAAATAGTACAAAGGAATGAATTGCTTCCCCTAAAATCAGACTTGATAGTAGCACACCAAACACTGGTATAAAGAACATATACATCGAGACTTTCCCTACTTTGTTATACTTCATAATTGTATTCCATATACAGAATCCCGCTGCTGATAAGAACGATAAATATATGAGCATAAGTATTGCATGTAGATTAAATGCGAATGGCATCATTCCAACTTGAAATGCACCTATACATATCAAACCAATTGATCCGAAGATCATCTGATATGCTGTCATATACCCAATATCTAACGTTTTACTACCTTCTTTCGCTAATATGTTTCCATACGAATACATCATCGCTGCTCCAAGAAGTAATAAGCTGCCTATTCCAAAATGGAATGATAAACTTCCATCACTCGGTACATTCACTAAAATCACACCGCAAAAACCGATAGCTACTCCAATTACTTTTCTCCTATTTAGAGCATCATCTTTATATAAAAAGTGTGCGAGTAAAATTTGAAAGAATGATGATGTTCCTGAAATAATCGCTCCTTCAATTCCTGAGCTGTAACTCAATCCAATATAAAAACATATATATTGAAGAAAAGTTTGAAACAAGCCAATTTGAACTAACTGCTTTCCTGTTCCTTTTTTGAACTTCATATCTTTTCCTAACGCTTTAAAAAATAATAAGAGCATTACACCAGATAAGAAAAAGCGATAGCCAGCAAATAATATTTGTTCCCCGACTTCTTGTGGCTGAATTCCAAGTTCAACATAGCTTAATTTAATAAAGGGAAATGCGCTTCCCCATAAAAACGTTGCTACTATTGCAGCAATAAACACGCCAATCGGATGGGTAAAAAATTTCTCTGTCTTCAACTTGATGTCTTCCTTTCCGACCTTTTTATGAACAATATTCATATATACCAAAGGAAATGCGAAAACACAAGTTTTCAGTTTATCCCGCTATTCGCCGGGTAGTAAAACTCCCACCTCCAAATTCGGCTGGGGCAAAGAAGTTAGGTGGGAGCCCTGCTGCCCGTAAAAGCCCGATTGGTGAAGGCTAATAATCAGTGGGGGATGAACAAAACCCCCACTGATTAAAGTTTCACTTTATAAGAAAATGATAGTTAGCACACCTACGATAATACAGTAGAAAGAGAAATATTTTAAATTTCCTTTTGCCATAATGTTCATAAACCATTTTAATGAAATATATGTCATGACAAATGTTGCGATGAAAGCAACAATATAAGGTACAAGTAATGCATCTAAATTTGGATCGTTTGCAATGTCTGTAATACTTAACAATAAACCACCTAAGCTAACAGGAATGTATAGTAAGAAGGAGAAGCGAAGAGCTGTTTCTTGCTTCATACCAAGTAACATTGCTGCTACGATTGTAGCACCTGATCTGCTTATACCAGGAATTAGTGCGCAAGCTTGTGCTAGACCAATAATGATTGCATCTTTCATGGAAAGGTCGCCATCATTTTTACGCCCACGCAAGTTTCGAATAATCCAAAGGCCGATAGCAGTAATAAGAAGGGAAATCCCAACCATTTTCACACCTTTTAAATAGTGGTCGATATAATCTTTAAATAAAACTCCAATTACACCTGCTGGAATGGTTGCAATAACAAGGTAAATAATAAAGAAGAAATCTGATTTTGCGTCTTCTGCTCTTGTAAATATATAAGATAGACCATTCTTCGTTAGACGAATTAAATCATTTCTATAAATAAGTAATACAGCTAATAATGAAGCTGAATTAACAAGTAGTTCGAAGCTAAACCCTTCTATTTTTAGTCCTAGCAAATGCTGTGCTAAAACGAGGTGACCGCTTGAAGAAATCGGAATTGGCTCTGTTAGCCCTTGGAACAGACCAAGAATTAAATATTTTAAAATGTAGTAAAATTGTTCCATAATAACCTCCTTGTTTATTAGTCGAAAGAAACAACTTTTCCATTATAGCAAAAGAGAGGATGAATATTGAGAAGAAATAAATATTCGAAATATAATAAAAATCCCTTATACCGGTATAAGGGATTTTTATTATTAATGAGAAGCTACTGTTTCTTGAAGACCTTTAGTCAATTGAACATCGACTTTTTCAGCATCATGAATATGGCTCATAATAGTAGTATTTAATTTTTGGAACATTTGTTGAGTGTTTGCAAATTCTCTTAATATATCATCATTACAAGATTTTTGGTTTTCAATTGCTTGAATAACATTTGTAGCACCATTTTGTAACGTTTGAATCATGATTAAAATATTTTCGATTCTAGCGTTTGTATCGGCACTCATTTCTACACCTTCATCGACCAAATGTAAATTATCTTTTGTGTTTTCGTATGCTTTTTCAATTTCTTCTTGAATTTTTTTCGTTAAGTTGCCGATATTTTTTGTACTTTCAGCTGTGCTTTCTGCTAGTTTTCTTACTTCATTAGCAACAACAGCGAATCCTTTACCATGTTCGCCAGCACGTGCAGCTTCAATACTTGCATTCAATGCTAGTAAATTTGTTTGTGCTGCAATGTTTTGAATCACTTCTACAATTTGTTCAATTTCTTTAGAGCGTTCGCTTAAATGATTCATACTATTAGAAGTACGTTGTGATTGTTCACCTAATTTATTAATTACAATGAGTAAGCGATGAACGGATTCTTTTCCTTCATTAGAGCAATCGATAATTTCTTCAATAGATTGAATTAAGTTTTGCTCTTTTTGCAGCATTTCGTTATTTAATTCGTTGGAATGTGTAGTACGCATAGAAACATTTTCAAAGCATGCGTTCAATTGTTGAATTAAGTTTTGGAGTGTATGATGTTGGTTATTGACAAGTTCGTGCTCTTGCATAACGCTTTGTATACGATTGTGGATAGAAGAAATAGTCTCTTGTTTTTCAATATCTTTTTGTTTTAATTCTGCTTCTAATTCTTGTATACGATTTTCTAACTGATCAATTTTATGTTGGAGTGCCTTCTTTTGAGTAAACATGTATTTATTTCAACCGCCTTTAGAAGTTATATTTTCTCTATATTTGGATTTTAGCATCTTTTATAATTTTTAAATATAGGAATTGTTAAATATTTAAGAATCTATTACATTTTATTCATAATTCTCTTTTTTTGTCATGAAAAATAAACTGTATTTAATGGTTTTGTAAACAAACTGTAAAATAAATCATGTATAACTGTATAAGAAGGGAGTCGGATTATGAACTATTTTAAGCGAATCAGTAGTCTAGTATTAGCAGGAATTATTGTTCTTTCTAGTACAGTCGCTGTAAAAGCAGAGTCAAACGACGAAAAACTTAACAACATGCAACAGCAATTGCAGCAAAACGATGCAGATATGCAGAAGAAAGAGCAAGAGAAGCAAGCTGTTAGTAAAGAAATTCAAGGTATCGAAAACGAACTACATAATTTAAATAATACAATTGCAAAAAATAAAGAGGATCAAGCTGCTATTCAACGTAAAATCGATGAAACACATAAGCAGATTGAACAAAAAAAGAATGAAATTGTCGTTTTAGAGGATAAAGTCCTTGCTCGTAAGGATATTATGAGAAAACGTATGGTTTCTGTTCAAAACAGTTCAAATACAAGTTTAGTAGTAGAAGTTGTTGTAGAATCAAAAAACTTTGCTGATTTCATACAACGTATGAACGCAGTTACTACTATTCTAGAAGCAGATAAAGAAATTTTACGTCTACAAGAACAAGATCTTCGTCAAATTGAAGAAGATAAGAAAACAATTGATGAAAAAGAAGCATCTTTAGTAGTAGACAAACAAAAATTAGCAAAAGCACAAGCTGATTTGCAAGATAACTTGAAAAAACGTCAAGATAACTTACAAACAGTTCAAGCTAAATATAATCAGGTTGCAAGCCAACTTAATTTAGCGGCAGAAGAGAAAGCTAAAATCGAATCAAATATGAAGGCAGTACAAGAAACAATCGCTCGTGAACAAGAAGCAGCAAGAATTGCAGCGGAAGAGCGTGCGAAAGCAGAAGCAGCTGCAAAGGCTGAGCAAGAAGCTTTAGCGAAAGCACAAGCAGAAATTGCTGAAAAACAAAAGCAAGAAAAAGCTAATAAACCAGCTGAACCTGTTGTTAATAATAATTCGAAAGTAGAGCCTGAACAACCTAAGGTAACTGCTGGCGGAAAAGAAATGTATGTACACGCAACAGCTTATACAGCAGATCCGTCTGAAAATGGTTATGCAGCAGGTCAACAAGTATATTCTAAATGGGGACCGGGCGGTAAGCCTTATAACTTAACTGCAAACCCAGGAATGAAATTAATTGCAGTGGATCCATCTGTTATTCCATTAGGGTCTACTGTAAATGTTGAAGGCTATGGAATTGCAATTGCAGCAGATACTGGTGGCGCGATTAAAGGTCACAAAATTGATGTTTTAATGCCAGATAAAGCTTCGTCTAGTAATTGGGGCAGAAAAAATGTTAAAGTTACAATTTTAAACTAAAACGTAATCCAACTTTACAAAACGTAAAGTTGGATTTTTTTGTGAAAATAATGTTAAGTTGAGTTTACATTTTGTTAAGAGTAGCATACAATAATAGTGAGAGGTGGTAAATTTGACCATTTTAAACAGAGTGAAGGAATTAAGAGCTCGCTTTAATTTTACGCAAAGTGTATTAGCAGAAAAGGTTGGGGTGACGAGACAAACAATCGCTGCAATTGAAAAAGGGGATTATGTTCCTTCATTGTTACTAGCGTTAACGATTTGTGATGTGTTCCAGTTAAAGATGGAAGATGTGTTTGTTTTAAATAAGGAGGGGGAAGAGGATGAATAGAATTGGGGTTTCTTATATCGTAAATGTACTTTATACGGCGCTAGCATGCTGGACATTTGTTGAACTTTATAATGTGGTCACAGAGCTCGCAGATATAATTAAAAACGAGAAATTCCCATTTGAAGTATGGTTTAATGGAGTACCATTCGTTTTATTATTTATTGGAGCTATTATAGTTACAATTTTTTATAGAATACAAAAGAAAAAATACAAGAATTTATCCTTTTGGATGTATCCATTATTGTTTCCGTTAGAAGATGAACGTGAAAAAGCGATTACGGAGAAAGCTTGTCGAACAACTTTTGTTTCGTTATGGTATGTGTTACCTTGTGCAGTTGGATTTTTAACTCTTTCTCCTATTGTTAATTTATATATTCCAGGGTATCCGCTATATATTGCATTTGGTATTTTCTTTATTCAAATGACAGTCTTCCATGTATCCCTATACAGAAATAAATTAGTCTAAAAAGAACCCTTCTTGCATTAGCAAGAAGGGTTCTTTTTCAGCTTACACTTGTACATATAGCAATATTGTCTTATCATTTTATATAGAGTAAGATTTTGTAACGGAAAGGAATTGTATATGAATAAGCAAAGAATTTATAGTATAGTAGCAATCCTTCTATTTGTTGTAGGTGGTGTATTAATCGGAAAGCCATTTTATGATGGATATAAGGCAGAGACGAAACAGACAGCGAATGTACAAGCTGTTCAAAAGATGGAATATGAAAAGCACGACACGGAATTTGTAGATGCTTCAAAAATTAATCAACCAGACTTGGCAGAAGTAGCGAGTGCATCGTTAGATAAAAAACAAGTAATCGGTCGTATTTCAATTCCGAGCATCTCATTAGAACTTCCTGTTTTAAAAGCGTCGACTGAAAAGAATTTATTATCAGGTGCGGCAACTGTAAGAGAAAATCAAGTAATGGGACAGGGGAATTATGCGCTTGCAGGGCATAATATGTCAAAGAAAGGTGTTTTATTTAGTGATGTATCAACTTTAAAGAAGAACGATAAAATTTATTTGTATGACAATGCAAATGAGTATGAGTATACTGTTACCGGTGTATCTGAAGTGACTCCTGATAAATGGGAAGTTGTAGAGGATCATGGGAAAGATGAGATAACACTTATTACATGTGTATCTGTTAAGGATAATTCTAAGCGTTTTGTTATTACGGGTGATCTAGTAGGAAAAAAGGCGAAGAAATAAAGAAAAAAGAAGGTTCACTCTTTAAAGAGTGAACCTTCTTTTTTATCCAACATTTAGAAAAAAAAGAATATTTTAGTTGGTATTTAAGTATTTTTCTATTTTTATATAATAAAGTAATGAATCTAGGTTTTGGGAGGAACAAAAGTGAAACAGCAAATAAAAAAACTTCTTTTAACAACAAGTGTAGCGTTATTGGTAGCGCCAATTTCTGCTTATGCACATCCAGGACGTACAGATGCTAATGGTGGACATACGTGTCGTACAAATTGTGAAAAATGGGGATTACAGTACGGGGAATATCATTATCACAATAAACCAGCTTCTAGTAGTGGTGCAACGAGTCCAGCTCCTAGCCAAAATAATAATGGTGCTGTAGCAGCTGAAAGACAAGCAGAAGCGCAGCGCAATGCTGAGGCTGAAAAGCAACGTGCTGCAGAAGCACAGCGTAAAGCAGAGGAAGAGAGACAGCGTGCTGCAGAAGAACAACGCAAAGCTGAAGAAGAGAGACAACGTGTAGCCGAAGAGCAAAGAAAAGCAGAAGAGGCACGTAAGCAAGAGGAAGCCCAGCGTCAAGCTGACATGGAAAAAGGGCAGCTTGAAGGTCAAAAAAGCGGAGAGACAGATTTTAAAGCAGGAAAAAACAATGCAGAAGGACATGTAGCTGGAAAGTCAGATGCATATAAACAAGCATTTACAACTGCTTATGCTGTAGCGTGGTCTTTAGAAGAACAGAAAAAAGCGCATTTTGAAAAAGGTAAAGAGCAAGGGTTAGCACAAGAAGCAATGGACGATAGTCAAATTACTCCTGAGTTTAAGGTGAACTTTGCAGAAGGTTTCCAAGTAGGTAATAAAGAGAGAACCGAAAAGATTGAAAAAGAACAAGCGGAACTTGGTGAAAAGGCTGGTAAAGAATTAGCTGAAAAGAAACCTGGAAATACTGAAAAGGATACATATGTGAAAGCATATGAAACCGCGTATGAAAAAGGATATAAGTCTGCCAAAAAAATGGCGGAAAAAGCTGGATATACATATGCATTTGAAAATTATGATTTAAAAGTTCCTGCTAAGTATGAAAAGCACGAGTCATTAAAGAAATGGTTTACGGAAGGATTTAAATCAAATAAAAAGGCAGCAGAAATCCGAGAAGAAGGATATAAAAAAGGAGATAGCTGGCTGTCATTTTTCTATAAAAACTTCGTGCCAAGTGAATATAAAGAGCACAAAGATTTGTATGAACAAGCAATAGAAAAAGGTAAAAAAGCATAAAAAAAGATGAGGAATTTTTCCTCATCTTTTTTAATCCATCCATTTCACTAATTTCTTAGAAATTAATAATAAAACACAACCTAAAATGATTGCTGCAGCTCCGATTACTGTAAATACTTCAGCATATCCAAGTGAAGTTGTGAAGCTTGCAAGTTGTCCGCCTATAATGTTGGCGATTCCTGAGCTTGCTAGCCATACTCCCATTAATAAAGAAGCAAGTTTTACTGGAGCAAGTGCGCTAACCATTGATAGTCCAACAGGTGATAAGAATAGCTCACCTAACGTATGGAAAAGATACGTAAAGACGATAAATAGTAAGTTTGCCTTTTCTGTAATATTATGTTCATCACTACCTGTTTTTAATGTAGCGATAACGAGAATGATATAACCGATACCGAGTAGGATCATACCAAGTCCCATTTTTGTTGGGATTTTTAAATCCCCATTTTTTCTAGTTGCAAGTTTTGCCCATAATGCTGAAATGACTGGAGCAAGTAAAATAATAAATAACGGATTGACCGATTGGAACCAAGATGTTGGAACTTCCCATCCGAACACAGAGCGGTCTACAAATTTGTTTGTATATAATGTTAACGAACTACCAGCTTGTTCAAAGCCAGCCCAGAAGAAGACAACAAAGCATGTTAAAATGACGATAACTGCGGTACGTTGTTTTTCTTTTTTTGTTAACGGTGTATTTCCTACTGTTTGTTGTCCAGCAGCTGTTTGCAAATCGCGAGTTGGTTTTTTACCGATATCACCAAGGAAGCGATTAGATAGTGTTGTAAATAAAATTTGTCCAATAATCATTCCGATTGAAGCTGCTAAGAAACCGTAACGGAATCCGTAATGAACAACACCGTCCACTGTTGTTTTAAATAAATTTTCTGATAAAAACCCACAAACGAGTGGAGCTAAAAATGAACCGACGTTAATACCCATATAGAAAATTGTAAATGCACTATCACGTTTTGGATCGTGCTCTTCGTATAATTCTCCAACAAGTGTAGAGATATTCGGTTTGAAGAATCCATTACCGATAATAATAAGCGCTAATCCGAGGTATAGGCCGACTTGGTTTTGCAAGGCAAATAGTGTAAGGTTACCGATTGCCATTGTTATACCACCAATTGTGATGGCTTTTCGTTTACCTAGAAAACGGTCTGTTAAGTATCCACCGATCAATGGTGTGAAATAACAAGCTCCAGTATAAAATCCGTAAATAGAGAGTGCCCAAGCGGGACTAAAACCAAGACCACCACTTACTAAAGCTGTTGTTAAATATAATGTTAATAATCCTCGTAATCCATAGTAACTAAATCTTTCCCACATTTCTGTAAAGAAGAGTAAGTATAAACCGGGAGGATGTTTCTTTTTTCTTTGTTGTTCTCTTTCTAGTTGTATCGTTGATTCCATGTGATTTTTCCTCCTGACACAAACAAAAAACAAAGTTAATAGTTTTATATATTTAATATTTTACTTTATTAACTATTGAAAGTCAATAAAGGTTGATTTTTCAGAAGAAATTGGAAAAGGGAAGTAGATATAGAATGGGTGTTTCTTTTGTGGTAGACTATGGACTATGTTTTCTTTGTAAGGAAGCGGATTATCGCGTTTTTCCTACGTGTGGAATAGATCTCATGCGAGATGAAATTGAAGAAGGAGAAAGAAATGAAATTGTTACAGAAAAAAGAAATTTTGCTTATTAGTCTTATGTTATTCTCTATGTTCTTTGGAGCAGGTAATCTTATATTTCCACCTTTCCTTGGATACGAAGCGGGAGAGCATGTGTGGATTGCATTGCTAGGTTTTATTATGTCAGCAACAGGGCTTCCGATATTAGGTGTTATTGCTATTGCGAAAGCAGGGAGCTTTCAAACGTTAGCTGGCAGGGTTCATTCTTCATTTGCAATTATTTTTCCGTGTATTGTGTATTTATTTATTGGACCAGGTCTTGGTATACCACGTGCAGGAAGTTTAGCTTTTGAAATGGGACCAGGCCAGTTGTTCCCAGAAGCGGGTAGCGTAGTTTTATTATTGTACACGGCTATTTTCTTTAGTATTGTTTACTGGTTAAGTTTATCACCGTCTAAATTAATGGGCTTGTTTGGAAAGGTGTTAACGCCTTTATTATTATGTATGATTGCTATTATATTTATAAAAAGTATGTTTACATCAGTAGGCAGTGTGAAAGAGCCTACAGGAAATTATGGACAAGCTCCTATGTTTCAAGGATTTTTAGATGGTTATTTAACGATGGATGCATTAGCGGCTTTAATATTTGGGATTGTTATTGCAAATGCTCTGCGTGCAAAAGGTGTAGAGGATGATAAAGGTTTAGCGAAATATATGAGCATTGCTGGTATTGGAGCAGGGCTTTTATTATCTATTATTTATGTCATTCTTGGATATGTTGGCTCAATTAGTGGTTCATTGGGTACATTTGATAACGGTGCGAAAGTGTTAGCACAAGTTATGACGACATTATTTGGACAAGGTGGGTTAGTTTTATTAGGTCTTATTTTTACTGTCGCTTGTCTATGCGTTTCCATCGGACTTGTTACGTCGTGTAGTCAATTTTTCGCAAGTGTATTTCCGAAAGTACCTTATAAAGCTTGGGCATTTATATTAAGTTTTATTAGTATGGTTTTAGCTAATTTAGGATTAACGCAAATTTTAAAAGTATCGGTACCGATTCTTGGATTTATTTATCCAGTTGCACTAACGCTTATTATTTTAGGGTTATTCCATAAGTATATTGGAAAGTATGTATACGTATATTCGGTAACGATTGGAATCGTAGCGTTATTTAGTGCGATTGATGTTTTAAACAAAAGTGTACTGATGAATAAATGGACACCACTACTAAAAATGCTTCCGTTTTATTCAGAAGGTGTAGGTTGGATTGTTCCGGCATTTGTAGGTGTCTGCCTCGGTGTAATTGTTAGTATTGCTATAAATAAGAATAAATAAGTAAGAGGTGTTTTCCTATTTGGGAAAACACCTTTCTTTTTTTGGAAAAATAGTATTGAAAATGAATAGACTAAGAGTATGATAAAGGTAATTGGTAATATATAGGTCAAGTGAAAAATCGATGATGAGGGGGATTGTATGAAGGAGGATTTAAATAAGAAAATAGAAGCGCTCGAAACGGCAATTGAAACGATGCAAGAGACACTTTATGAATTGAAAGCGAAACAAAGAAAAATAGAAGTAGATAAAGTTCAACAAAATGTTAATAAGGAAAAGAAAGAATATATTGAAGCAGTAAGTAATGAAAAGTTACAAGAAGATGTTGTTAAGAAGAGGGAGTCCATGCAAGATCCAGAGGTGAAACAAGTAGATATATCTGCATTTAAACCAGAACCATTTAATATTATAAAGTTTTGTCAAACATGGTTACCACGCATATTTGTCGGTATTATGCTACTTGGCGTTATTTGGTTATTCAAAGCAGGGGTAGATGCCGGATTATTAACACCAGCGATACGGGTTGTGTTTGGTATAGTACTATCTGCCGGTTTGTATTATGTAGGAGATATACAAATTAAAAGAGAGCGGCAAGCGTTAGGGTTAGTATTAGCAGGAGAAAGTATTACGGGAATTGTTTTAACAACGTTTGCGGCACATTATTTATATGAATTTATTCCTGCAAGTATTGCGTTTATTTGCAACATTATATGGGTTGTTTTAGGGATTTATTTAGCGAAAAGATATAAATCGGAATACCTCGCTATTTTCGTGGCGGTGGGAGCATTTTTTGTTCCTTTCTTGTTAAATAGTACGACTCCTAATACGTATATTTTCTTTAGTTATGAGACGATATTAACAATTAGTCTATTATGGTATGCATTGAGAAACCGTTATAAGTACTTGTATATGATTTCTTATGTTGTGGCAGCAATTGTCCTATTTGTCTTCTTTGCTGTTATGTCAATATTAGTAGAGAATGTGCAAGTACAGTTAACAGTTGTATACGGTGCAATTCATTTACTATTATTTTGGCATATGTTTTCGGAGAGAAGTTTTATACAAGAAGCACGATTGGCGATATTTAGTGCGAATGCAGTTTTCTTTATTTTAGCCATTTCTCAAATTCCTGAATTTACAACGTGGGGATTAGTTATAAGTGCATTTGTGCATGTTGTTATGTTCGCACTTGAATATAGGAAAAATAAACATTCTGTATTTACAAATTTAATATTTGGCTTTGCAATGGGGTCATTTAGTTTAGCGATTTTATACGAGTACAGTTTGGTGAATGCAGCAATCGTATTATTGTTACAAGGTTTCCTTGGTATGGTTACTGCTATTAAAGTAAAGCAAAATATTAAATTGTATGTAAGTGCAACGATTTATGCTATTGGAATGGTGCAGACGATTTTTAGCCCGTTTGATCATTTCATTTCGGCAGGATTTGTCGCTCATATTATTTTGATAGGAACGTTCTATTATTGCATGAGACAAGCGAAAGAAGTGTTAGCGAGTTTTGGTAAATATGTGTACTCTATAGCGCTCTACTCGTTAATGGTAATTGTATTTATTACAATTACTAGAATCGGTGAAGTTCTTTCTACAGATGGAAGTATAATTAGCGTATCTGTATCGTTATTATGGATGGTATATGCGTTATTTGCAGTTTGGTTTGGCCGTTATAGACAGATGAACGAAATATTATATGCTGGCTTAGTCGTATTAGTAGTAACAGTAGGGAAGTTATTCCTTCTCGACCTACCAGAGGTGTCGATGATGATCAGGGCGGTGTTATTCTTAATCGTTGGTAGTATAGGTATCGTTATTTCAAGAATGTTTTTCTCAAAAGAAGAGAAGTGAAAAGAAGGCAATCCATATCCGGATTGCCTTTTTCATTATTTTTTATTAATCGTTACAGTTTCACTATATTTCGCTGTCGTATTTTGACGTAGACGAAGTGTTGCTTGTCCAGTTGTATTTGGATCAAGTTGTACATTCACAATTTTTTCAGCAGATCCTTGGCTATTTGTGATGAAAGAGAATGCACTGCTATATCCGAAAGAAGATGGCCAAGTGCCATTTGTATTTTGAACTTTTGCTACCTGTGTTCCGCCAGTTGTGAAGATACCTAAAGAATAATTATTGTATGTTGTATTTGGTAATAAGTTATTTACTTGAATCTTCATTTGGAACACTTCATTGTTTGGTAGAATGCTAGGGTGCGTAATTACGTAATCACTCGTTGTCACTGCACTGTTATAGCCGTATGAACCTGGTTTGAAAGTATTTGTATTGAACCACTGGTAACCTTGACTTGGTGCGCTCCAAGGTTCTGGTTGTGGTTCTGTTGATAAGCTTGGTTGTTCAAATGTTTGTAGAGCTGTAGGTGCATCAAGCTGTAAACCACTCACTTGATCTAAGCTTGTAAATGTTTCTTGCTTCGCTAACCAATTCACGATGTTTTCTAATAGGACAGCATCGTTTTCCTCTTTATAACCATCATAAGTTTTCTTTGATTGACCTGAATCTTCACGAACATATTTTGGCGAGGCATCTTCAACAGGAGAAGAATCACCAATAAAGGCTGCTTTTCCAAGGCCAACTTTCGAAATAGCAGCATAAGGCCCCTCTGCAACGCCACCACCGTTATAAACGCCGCTATCAACAGCGTTATTCCATTTTGATGGATTTTCTGGAAGATATACAAGGCCTTTCGCTAGTTTTGGATTTGTAATCGCAAGAGTAGAGCCGGCATGCATTGCTACAGATGAAACGCCAGTTGTAATTCCGAATGATTGCGCAGGTGAGACAATATTTTTAGCTGAAACATCACCAAGTGCATTGTAACGGAAGCGAATACCGAAATTATCGGATAGCCAATCAGAGCTTTCTACTCCTTGCATAGCTTGTGAAGTTGTTTCTTCATTAGACATTCCCTTTGCTGGATTATCCCATGCCCCGCGTCTATATCCATTGAACACTTCTGAGGAGTCCCAGCGGTTTTTATTACGATCTGCATTATAATGATCGGCAATGAAGAAAATACTGCCGCCATTTTTCACGTATTGTAACATTGCGTCTTGCTCAGATTTTTTATAAGGAATATTTGCTTCGGGAACGATAAATACATTGTAATTTTTTAAATCGTCGTATGTAATAGATGTTGATTTACGAAGTTCTTTTACATGATATCCGTTTTGGGCAATGCCGTTTCCGAAATCAGAAAAACCGCCATCAATAACCCAATCAGCTGTCCCGGCCGTTTGACCGTGTGTATTATCGAATAATACTTTCTTACCATTGTTTTGATTTATAACTTTTGCAGCAATTTCAGGAGCTGGGTCTACGGAGCTTTCGGCGTAAGTAGACGGAATGTAAGAACTCCCTATACTAAGTGTGATTGCTGTTGCTAAAGAAAATTGAATCCATTTTTTATTCTTCATAGAAGAATCCCCCTAATAATAAATATATGTGCTTTAATAATGTAATTGATTTTTCTATGGAAATAAAGATAGAAAATATTAAATAGTGTAAAGATAACGTTAATTTGATTGAGAAATATTTGCGCGAATAATGAAAAAATCTCTCCCTAGTAAAGTAGGAAGAGATCGTGGACTTAACTAATTTTTGAATTAGACGATTCATCAATCTTATGAAAACCTTTCATATAATACACGATAGCTAAGCCGATAAGCCAAATTGGCCCGACGATTAATGCGATTCGTGTATCTTCTGAATAGGCCATTATACCCAGTACAAGTACAAGGAAGCCGAGTGAGAAATATGAACTCAATGGGTGTAAAGGCATTTTATATGCTAGCTTATCCTTTTTATTAGTTTGTAACCCTTTACGGAATTTAATTTGCGCGACTAATATAATACCCCAAGTCCAAATTGCCCCGAAAGTTGAAATACTAGTTAGCCATGTAAACACTTTTGCAGGAACAAGATAGTTTAATATAACGCCAACGAGTAAAACGATTGCTGTTGCGATAATTCCTTGACTCGGAATACCATTTTTATTTAAACGACCGAATCTTTCGGGTGCTTTCTTTTGTTGTGCTAATGTAAATAGCATACGGCCTGTACTAAACAAACCACCGTTACAAGAAGAAAGAGCTGCTGTTAAAACAACAAAGTTAATAATGCCCGCTGCCTTTGCGATACCAATTTGCTGGAATGTTAGCACGAAGGGACTTCCTTTTTCGCCAAGTTCGTTCCAAGGGTAAATTGCCATCATAACGAATAGAGCTCCAACGTAGAATATTAAAATTCTCCAAAATACATTATCAATTGCTTTTGCGAGTGTCTTTTTCGGATTTTGAGCCTCACCAGCTGTAACTCCGATAAGTTCAACTCCTAAATAAGCGAATAATACCATTTGTAAGGAAAGTAATAATCCAGAGAAGCCATTTGGGAACCAGCCCCCATGTTCCCAAAGATTTGAAATACCAGTTGCAACGCCGCCATTTCCAAATCCGAATAGAATAATACCAAAGCCAATCACTATCATACAGATAATTGTGACAATTTTGATGAGAGCAAACCAAAACTCAAGTTCTCCAAATACTTTCACAGATAAGAAGTTGAAAGCACTCATTAATAAAAGAGCTAGTAATGCCCAAGTCCAGCGCGGGATATCAGGGAACCAGTACTGCATGTAAATGCCTGCTGCTGTAATTTCCGCCATACAAGTAACAACCCATAAAAACCAGTAATTCCAGCCTGTAATATACCCAGCTAGTGGGCTGATGTAATCATTTGCATATTTACTAAAAGAGCCAGCAACCGGTTGTTCAATTGCCATTTCTCCGAGTGCGCGCATAATGAAGAAAATAACGAGTCCGGCGATCATATAGCCTAGTAAAATAGATGGGCCAGCTAGTTTAATAGCGGAAGCTGATCCTAAAAATAGTCCAACGCCAATAGCTGAACCGAGAGACATTAAAGTAATATGCCTTTGTTTTAAGCCACGGTTTAAAGTTTCAGATTTGTTTGTTTGCTGCATAAGAAGAATACCCCCTGTAGAGTGAACAATATTTGAATGAATCCACTAAGTATTTAACTATTTCAAATTATAAAACATTTCTATCTGTTATGCTACAAAAATAATCATAATACACTGTACTACATCTGTATTTGTCAGACTTAAACTTAAAATTCTAACTATTAGAGAATATATTGACTCTTCTTTTTATTGATTGTTAAGATTAAGTATTACATTTTCTCACATACTAATAAGAAAAGAATGTGTGATAATAATTCAAGTGTAGGAAGGGTACATAAGTATGTTTCAATTACAAAAGTATAACACTTCTGTGAAGCAAGAAATTTTAGCTGGCATCACAACTTTTTTTACATTTGCGTATATTCTTGTCATCAATCCGAAAATATTATCTGATGCAGGTGTACCATTTGATCAAGCATTTACAGCAACTATTATTGCGACAGTTGTTGGAACGCTATGTATGGCGTTTTTAGCTAACTATCCAATTGTTATTGCTCCAGCTATGGGAATGAATGCATATTTTGCTTACTCTGTTGTTCAACAGGCAGAGGGAATTACATATGTCATTGCGTTTTCAGCAGTATTTGTAACAGGTATTATTTTTCTTTTATTATCTTTCACCTCGTTTAGGCAAAAGCTAATTGTCGCAATTCCGGACAGTTTAAAACATGCAATTGCGGGTGGAATCGGATTATTTATTGCTTTTATCGGATTGCGACTTTCGGGTATTATCGTTGACCACCCATCTAACTTAGTTACAATCGGCGACTTTCATTCACCGGCTGTTATTTTAACAATAGTTGGTTTAGTGTTAGCGGCGGTATTAATGGTATTACGTGTTAGTGGTGCATTGTTTATTAGTATGATTGTGACAGGGATTATTGCTTTCTTTACAGGGCAATTAAAGTTTGAAAATAACATTGTCGCAATGCCACATTTACCAGAAGGAATTATTGTTTCAAACCCTATTAATGCATTTTCAGATGTAATTCAGTATGGATTATATGGGGTTATTTTTTCATTCTTACTTGTACTTTTATTTGATACAACAGGTGCGTTACTTGGTTTAATTAAACAAGCAGGTTTAAATACAGATAACACTGAAAAGCGTTTTGGTAAGGCGTTCATTGCAGATGCAATTGGCGGGACGACAGGTTCTATCTTTGGGACAAGCCCGACAGCAGCGACAATTGAATCGTCAGCTGGAATTGCGGCAGGTGGTAAAACTGGATTGACAGGTATTGTAGTCGTTTGTTTAACGATTATAACGGCATTCTTTAGCCCTGTTATTGCCTCTTTATCAAGTGTAGCAGCTATTACAGCTCCTTCTTTAATTATAGTAGGTAGCTTAATGGCACAAAGCATTCGTGATATTAATTGGAATGAATTTGAAGATGCATTACCGGCATTTTTAATTTTCATTGGTATTCCGTTAACATCTAGTATTGCGAATGGAATTGCAATCGGATTTTTAGTGTATCCAATTTTAAAAATCGTGAAGGGGAAAGGAATGGAAGTACATCCGTTACTATACTTATTTACAATTTTGTTTGGATGTCATTTATTCCTATAATATAGATATAGAAAGGGGCTTCTTATGAGAGGCTCCTTTTTTGTGTATAATAAAGTGAAACTATAATCAGTGGGGTTTTGTTCATCCGCCATTGATTATCAGCCCTCACCAATC
>NZ_JBALMG010000122.1:17906-18611 GCF_036963225.1 Bacillus sp. JJ783
CCCACAAATAGCGGGGTAAGGTGAAAATTAAATTAGTCACGTAAAATATAAATTACTTAATGGAATGTATATGTTACTATAAAGATAGAGGAGGAACATGAATGGCTGTAAGTAAAATAAAAGTCGCGCGTGTTCAGTTAGATTTAACACAGCAACAATTAGCAGAAAAAGTAGGCGTTACAAGGCAAACGATTAGTTTAATTGAGAAGGGGAAATACAATCCATCTTTAGATTTATGTTTGAAAATTTGTTATGCGGTAGATAAAACATTGAATGATTTGTTTTGGGAGGAAAAGGAGTGATAGGGTGAAAATCGTGAAAGATGAACGTTTAATGATCGAGGGGTTAAAGCATATTAGACTAGCTTTCATCTTACAAAATATTGTCATACTAAGTATCGTGTTTTACCGTTATGTTTTGCAAGGGGCAGGATATGAAAGTGTTTCGGATTTATTAATGGTATTTATGGGCGGGATAATAGTTATTAACTTTTTAAACTTAAAAAATTCGGTGGAAGTGTATGAGCATACAGGGGGAGTATCTCGTAGTTATTTCATGAAGCTATTATTCATTCCAGTAGGTATTGTTATTGGCATTTTAGCTATTTGTATCATTGTAACACCAGATATTTCGATAAAGGAAATTAGTATAACAGGACTTATTATGTTTGCTTGCTTTTTAATTCCTAGTTTGTTTATATACATA
>NZ_JBALMG010000123.1:0-5463 GCF_036963225.1 Bacillus sp. JJ783
AGATAATATTATTATGTAAACTATTTAATTAGGAAAGGAACAAGTAATTGCTAATAGAATTTATAAAGAGAATAAAATGTAATATCTTTATAAACGGAAATTTAATATCAAACAAAACATGTAACATCGATATGCAAAGGGAAAAATTATATATGTGAAAATGTTTTCTACAATTGGGGAAAAAGAATAACATAAACTACTATTTTATAGCAGCATAAATAAAAATTCTCATTTTAAATACAGAGATGTCGTCGAACGCTATCTCTAATTGGTTAATTTGTGAGATTTTTTTGTGAAGGAGCTTATTTTATAAGAATAGAATTTAAGTTAATAAGAGATCGTGCCTATGGTAGTGAAAAAATATGGGTTAGGGGGATTTGAAAATGAGGAAACTCAAAAGAGTAAATGTTCCTAATATACCAGAGCAACTATCACAGCCTAACGACAATCGAACTATAAATAAGAAGAAGTTAAGGCGTTTTATTTTCATGTTCATTTTTATTGCTGCGACTACTTTTTACGTTCAATATATTTTGACGAAACAACAAGAAGTAATTAATGGCAAACAAAATACAATAACGAACCAAAAGAAACAATTAGTTTCTTTAAAGAAAGATCAAGGTTCTTTAAAGACTAACATCGAGAATTTAACGGATAATGAAGAAGAAATATTAAAGTTTGCGAGAAAAGAGTATCAATTTTCTAAGTCAAACGAAACAATATTCGTATTGCCAAAGTGAAGTGGTGGAACAGTTAGCGATAGCTAACTGTTTTTTGATGTATGAGGAAAAAGGTGTTTGTAGTGTGAATGTCATGGTACAAGGAGCAATGACATATTGTAAAAATGAGAAGTTTGAGCCATTTTTAATTGTTTTAAGAGATTTCCATAATTATGGAATATATGTCAAAATAAATATTGTTAAAATTCTGTCAATTGTATATAATACAAGGTAAGCGGATACATTTTTTGATCAACGTTGAGTTAACAGCTTATACGTCTGTTAAGAAAACCGTTATCCTCGTATAAGAAAGGAAGATAGCTGTGTACGCTTCAAATACAATTTACGTCGTAGGGGATGCGAAAGCACCTCAAAATAATCCCATTACCGAAAAGTTCAAAAGTTATTTTGTAGCATTTGTACTTGAGAAGGATACAGGGGAAATTGTAGATGCAGATTGCTCAGCGACAATTGCATTAACATCTCAATTTGTTAAATATTTGTTTCTACATAAAAATATTAATGACCCAGCATTAGTAACAGAAATAAAAAATCGATACTTCGGTTCGTCTCAAAAGGCGCTACTTGTAGCGCTAAAGGATGCACAGAAAAAATATAATCAGATTGCTGCTTTGTCTACCCATTCATAGACAAAATCCAGCCGTAAGAATCTTCTTATGGCTGGATTTTTTTGTTTCGCATTAACGGGAAGAATAAAGTCTCCCGTGTATTAAAGTATCACTCTATAAACAACGAAAGGATGAACAAAATGAAAATTACCGATGTGAAGGTAAACCGCCGACATGTAAAGCTTCATACACCGTTTAAAACAGCGCTTCGTACTGTAACGGAAATCGAAAGTATAGATGTGTTTATTCATACAGATGAAGGAATTGTTGGAAGAGGAGCTGCTGCAGCAACGCCGGTTATTACAGGTGATTTTGCCAACGGGATGGAGGAAGCAATATTAGGACCAATTCGTTCTGTATTAGTTGAAAAAGATGTACTGCAATTTCAAACGTTATTGTTACACATTCAAATGAGTTGTATAGGAAATACAAGTGCAAAAGCGGCGGTAGATATGGCTTTATACGATGTGTATTGTCAATTTCACAACATACCGTTATACGCATTACTAGGTGGAAAGAAAGAGATTTATACTGATATTACAGTAAGTGTGGATGAACCTTTATTAATGGCAAAAGAAGCAGAAAAGCATATCGAGAAGGGATTCCAAACATTAAAAATTAAGGTGGGTAAAGAGGCACATTTAGATTTGGAACGCATAGAGGCAATTCGAAATGTGGTTCCAAAGAATACAACGTTACGTTTAGATGCAAATCAAGGATGGAAACCGAAAGAAGCGGTTTCTATTATTAGAGAAATGGAGAATAGAAATTTAAATATAGAATTTGTAGAACAACCAGTTCATGCGAAAGATTGGGAAGGATTAAAGTATGTGAAGGACAATGTACAAACGCCTATTATGGCAGATGAAAGTATGTTTTCGGCAAGCGACGCATTAAAGATTGTCCAAGGAGGATATGCAGACCTACTTAATATTAAGTTAATGAAATGCGGTGGTATTCGAGAAGCCTGGAAAATTGCGGATATTGCGGAAGCAGCAGGTGTGAAGTGTATGGTTGGAAGTATGATGGAATCTTCACTTTCAGTTAGCGCTGTTGCACATTTAGCTGCGGCTCATCCAAATATTCATTACTTTGATCTTGATGCACCGTTATGGTTAGTAGAAGAGCCAGAAGGGATGACTTACACTGGCCCAAAGGTAAACCTGCATTCTGTAGTGAATATACAATCTTAGGAGGAGTACCTAGTAAATTATCTTTTAAGGGGGATATATTATGAAAAAAGTGGGGACTGCATTATTAACGACATTATTCATTTTTTCATCTTTCACATCGACAAATGCCGAAGAGAAAAAAGATAAGAAAGCATTTATTGATGTGGCAGCTGCGACGTTATGGACCGCACCAGATTCGCTTCGGCCAATCGATGCACCGAGCGCAACAAACCCAGTTGATTTGTGGAAGTGGACGAAATCAATGACACTTGATGAGAAGCTTTGGTTAACGAGTGCAAATAAATTAGAAACGCAAGCGCTACTCGGTCAAGAAGTAACGGTCATTGATAAAAAAGGTGATTGGGTAAAAGTACTAGTGCACGGACAGCCAACACCGCGAAATGAAGAAGGGTATCCCGGGTGGATGCCTGAAAAACAATTAACGTATAATCAAGAATTTGCAGATAAGGCAGGACAGCCGTTCGTTTTAATTACAAAACCGACAGCTATTTTATATATAAATCCTTCTGAAAAACATAAATCACTAGAAGTAAGTTATAATACGCGATTACCACTTTTGAGTGAAGATGCTATTTCGTACCGCGTACTATTACCAAATGGTCAGAAGGCGTGGCTACGGAAAAATGATGGAACGGTTCACCGTTCTCAAAATGATATTCCTATGCCAACAGCTGATGATTTAATAAACACCGGCAAGATGTTTTTAGGCTTACCGTATATATGGGCTGGTACAAGTGGGTTTGGTTTTGATTGCTCTGGATTTACACATACGATTTATAAATCACATGGCATTACCATACCGAGGGATTCTGGGCCACAATCAAAAGCAGGAATTGCGGTTGATAAAGAAAACCTACAAAAGGGCGATTTAATATTCTTTGCACATAATCAAGGAAAAGGTAGTGTTCATCACGTTGGAATGTATATTGGTGATGGAAATATGATTCACTCTCCAAAAGCTGAAAGATCGGTAGAAATTATACCGCTAAATACACCAGGATATATAGAAGAATACGCTGGTTCTCGTCGTTACTTACCTTAAAAAATAGAGGGGGTTTTGAAATGAAAAAGGTAGTTCGCTATTCATTAGTTAGTACTCTATTAGTTTCTTCATTTTTAGTTGGCTGTGCAAAAGAAAAAACAACTACAAAGCCGAAAGATGAGAAGAAAGTATTACAGCTACTAGAAACGGGTGAAATTCCATCATTAAATTCAGGGAAAGTAACAGACGCCGTATCGTTTAACGTTTTGAATAACGTAATGGAAGGGTTATTCCGTTTATCGAAAAATGATGAAGTGATCCAGGCTGGGGCACAGAAATATGAAGTGAGTAAAGACGGAAAGACTTATACATTCCACTTACGTGATGCGAAATGGTCTAACGGCGAGCTAGTAACAGCTCATGATTACGTATATGCTTGGAAGCAACTTATTAATCCAGATACTGCCTCTCAATATGCATATATTGCGTACGATGTGAAAAATGCGGAAAAGATAAATAAGAAACAATTAGGGTTAGAAGAATTAGGTGTGAAAGCAAAAGATGATAAAACGTTTGTTGTGGAATTAGAACATCCAGTACCGTATTTTACAAAACTACTTATTTTACCGTCGTTCTATCCAATTAATGAAAATTTTGCGAAAGAGCAAGGTGATAAATACGGTTTAGAGGCAAATAAAGCGGTGTATAATGGGCCGTTTACGTTGTCGGAGTGGAAGCACGAAGCAAGTTTTACACTGAAGAAAAACGATAAATATTGGGATGAAAAAGAAGTAAAGTTAGATGAAGTAAACTATCAAATTGTTAAAGAAATTTCAACGGCGGTAAATTTATATGAAACAGATAAAGTTGATAGAGCTGTCATTTCTACAGAATTCGTAGATAAATATAAAAATAATAAAGAACTGAAACAATATACAGATCCGGTTATGTATTTCTTCCGTTTCAATGAAAATGTACCGATTCTTAAAAATAAAAACGCACGTCTTGCACTTAGCACAGTTTTTGATAAGAAGGGACTTGCGACTTCATTTTTAAATGATGGATCAGTTGCTGCGAATTATTACGTACCAAAAGGATTTTTAAAAGGCCCAGATAAGAAAGATTTTAGAAGTACGGCAGGTGAGTTTAATAAGACTGATGTAAAACAAGCGAAAGAATATTGGGAAAAGGCGAAACAAGAGACAGGCACAAATGAAGTGACGTTAGAACTATTAAACTATGACTTAGAGAACTTTAAAAAAGTAGGCGAATATATTAAAGAACAGCTTGAGAAAAACTTACCAGGGCTAAAAGTAAATGTGAAATTACAACCACATACTCAAAAACTAGCGTTAGAGAAGAAAAAAGAATACGAAATGTCGTTATCACGCTGGTTACCTGATTATCCAGATCCAATGACTTACTTAGAAGTATTCCTTTCGGGAAGTACTGTCAATAATACAGGATATGCAAATCCAGAATATGATGCGTTAATTAAAAAGATTAAAACAGAATTAGGTAATGATGAAAAAGCTCGTTGGAAGGCATTGCAAGATGCGGAAAAAATGCTCCTTGATGATGCAGTAATCGCACCAGTATTCCAGCGCGGATTATCTTACTTACAAAAACCATACGTGAAAGATTTATACGTACATCAATTTGGCCCAGCCGCAAGCTTGAAATGGGCAGACATACAAAAGTAAAGAAAGAGGAAAAACAGACTTCACGTATGTGATAGTCTGTTTTTTCTTATAGCTTCAAATGAATTATAGACATTTCATATGTTTTTTCACTGTTTAAAAATAAAATTATTACTAAAATTCCAGTGTAAAATTCATGTGGAATCTTGTATAATTAACGTGTTTCTTTGGAAACATTTTCTTGCGCTATTTGTATAGGACTTAATAGAGCAAGGGAGGAAATACATACATGTATATAAT
>NZ_JBALMG010000124.1:0-13155 GCF_036963225.1 Bacillus sp. JJ783
GTATACAAAAAGACTCCTAGTTTAATAGGAGTCTTTTTGTATACATTATTTTCTCTTCTTCTTCAAACTCTTCTGATAAGCATAAAGCTTATGAACCTCTTCCTTAAATTCATGCAGAAGTACAGTGTTTTCACTGTTTGAATAACGTACTGCATTATACGCATCTATAATGATATGACTCTGAATATTTACCTCTTCTTCATGATTTACTCTTTCTAGCCAAGCTTCAACAGTTTCTCCTCGTTCACGATTTAAAGGAGGGGATAGTTTACTCTCAAGTTTGAAAATTTCTTTTCGAATCTCATTATGTGGTGGGTTATTTCGCTTCATACGTTTTTGGCTAATTCCTTCTTTATCAGTAATGATAGTAGATTCGAAGACTGGTATGTTTCCTAAGCTTAAATATTTTCGTTTTTTTACTATTTTCCTTACGACGTAAATAGCAATGACTGTACAGACTATTATTGTAACGCTATTTATGAGTATTGGGTCAAAATCAGGAAGTTTTTTACCGTCTTCAATTCGAGGGTTTAAGAGATGCCCTTTATTTGCCCAAACTCCTTCTGTATCTTTCATTTCAGCTGCTTTAATTAATGGCATTAAAGCATAGCCGACGCCTAATGCGATAAATTCTGTCATAAAACCAAACATAAGTCGAATAAAAGGGAACACTTGAACAATTAATAGACTCATTACACCAATCGTAATAATAGAAGCAAAACGTAATAGTTGTTGTTTACGATTTGCCCCGGTTAGCCAAAATGTAATCATTAAGTGTAAGGTTAACATTAATAATTTCCATAATGGTGGAAATGGTGCATAAAATATAGCTGTAACGACAAACCATACAATACCGCCTAACGATTTTTGAACCGGATATCCAGGTCCGACCGCGTGTACGATAAAGAAAAATAGTGGTAATATAATTGTGCCAAAAAGAGAAAACGGTAGAAATAAAGAAAAACCGACTATTTGAATAACTAAAAGTATTACGAATCCTGTTGTTTTTTTCTTCATTAGTTTATGAATAAGAAATACTCCTACATAACCGGTCGCTAAAAATATAGCAATACCAATGAGTTCATCTCTTTCCGTTAATAATGAAAGAAGGAGGAGCAGAATAAAGTCATTAACGTGATAGAGCCAAGTTTTCAACTGGTTCCACCATCCCTTCATTATTAATGAGAAACGTAGGCTGAGATAGAAGAGGAAGCTCATTCTTCTGCAAACCAATGTATATCATTGTAGACGAGCGTTCTCTTTTTCTCGTTACATAGTGAAGAAATCCTTGTTTCGGAAGTAACGTACTATCATCTGAAATACGTGCTAATTCCTCTAAAGCCTTCCCGTAATGTGTTTGTCCTTCGTTTAATGGTAAATGCAATGCACCAGCTTCTGCTAAAACACTAATAAATAACTCAAACGGAATTTGATGCCTCGTTGCGAATTGACAAATGTACGTTGTAAATGAAATAAGGTCTTCTACATTTTCTTTCCAACCAAACCCACGATCAGCAGCTAAAGAAAGACAAATTGTCCAACTATAATTTTTTACAGGTTCATATTGCTTCGCTTGTAACGCCTGCATTTTAGCAGATGCTTTCCAATGAATAGAGCGGAAAGATTCACGTTCATATCGTTTAACACCGATAATGGATGTTTCATCATTGTAAAAAGAGAAATTCGTTCGATACGAACCTGTTAATAGTTGCTGGAGTTCTTGTAAACCGGCTACTTCTTTAGGAGTAGGGTATACAATAATTTCAGTCTTTAATTTATCGAAAACAGGTAAATGTACAGTTAATAAATGAAAAGGGTCTTTTAAAACACATTCAAATTGTTCAATTTGAAAGACACCACGCTTCGTTGCGGTTAATGTTAAATCCCATTTTTGTGCTGAATGAGCAGGTTGTGAAAATGGGAAAGAAAATAACGTTTTTGATATTTGTTCAATCCCTTGATCTTTATGCGGTATAAGGGACGAATTTAAATGAAAGTAACAAACACCGTTAACGAGTGGTATATTTGCCCCATTTTTTAAATGAATAAAAAACTGTCCGGATTCATCAGGGAAAAGCCGAGTTGTTTGTTTTTCATTTATAACTTGAAATCTTTTCTCTATGTAAGCGACATATTTATAAATGAAAATCGCAAATAAATAGTAGGAGAAAAAGAGAAACATAATAATTCGTTGCGGTAGAAAAAACGTAAATAGTAAAGCGATGGGCACAGTTAATTGAATAATGTGGATTTGAAAAAATAAAGGTACAGTTACAACGCGCTGTCCATTCATGCTTGCTCAATCTCCACGGGTACGTCAACTTCTTTTAAAATCCTTTGCATTAATTCGTTTTTTGTCGTACGTAATGCACCTTCCATTGATAAGACGATACGGTGATTCCAAACAGAAGGAACTAAAAATTGTATATCTTCAGGTGTACAATATTCTCTGCCGCGTAAAAAGGCTAATGCTTGAACAGCACGTACTAAAGCTAATGTGGCACGTGGGCTTACACCATTGGCAATGTAATCATGATTTCTTGTAGCGTGAGCAAGTTTAATAATATAGTGTTCTAACGGTTCTGATACGAAAATTTCTTTCACTTGTTGCTGCGCTTCTAAAATGTCCTCTAAAGAAATGACAGATGTGACGCTTGCTAAAGGTGCATTGTTACGAAAACGGCGCATCATTTTTAGCTCATCTTCAGGAGCCGGATAACCAATTGAAATCGTCATTAAAAAACGATCAAGTTGTGCATCTGGAAGCGGGAAAGTTCCTTGTGATTCAATCGGGTTTTGCGTCGCAATAACAAAAAACGGTTTCGGAAGAGGAGTAGACTGCTTTTCAAGCGTTACTTGTCGTTCTTCCATCGCTTCTAACAAACTAGATTGTGTTCTCGGCATCGCGCGGTTAATTTCATCTGCAAGTAGTATATTTGTCATGACTGGTCCAAGTCTTAATTCGAATTCACTCGTTTTTGGATTGAAGTATTCAATACCTGTTACATCACTCGGAAGTACATCAGGGGTAAATTGAACACGAGAAAAATTACCACCAATGCTTTTAGAAATTGTTTTTGCTAGTAATGTTTTCCCGGTGCCAGGAACGTCTTCAAGCAGTACATGTCCATCAGCAAGTAATGAAACGAGGAGTAAATCAATTACATTTTCCTTACCGACAAAAACAGACCCTATATTTTCTTTTAATTTATTTATCATATGTAACATTCCTTCCATAATAAAAGAGTTAGTATTTCTATATTTTAACAAATTATTCAGAAAATTGACATTATTTTTTAATTCGAAGAAATGGATATTCAATTTTAAAATTACACTTGCATATTTTGGAATATGGTTATACAATATCGATATACGATGTATCGTAAATCGATATATCATAAGACGATGTATCGGAGGTAGTTATAATGAATGTGAAAGCACAAAAATATATTCCATTAACCGAGGCAACGTATTACATACTATTGTCACTCGTAAAGCCAATGCATGGTTATGGAATTATGCAAATGGTAGAAGAGATGACAAATGGGGAAGTAAAGCTCGGTCCTGGTACTTTATACGGGAATACGACGAAGTTATTAAAAGAGAAGTTAATTGTTGAAGTTGCTTCTACGGACAGAAAGAAGTGCTATGAGTTAACAATATTTGGGAGAGAAGTACTGGAACTGGAATACAAAAGATTACAGCGATCTGTAAAGAATGGAAATAGTATATTAGGGGAGTGAATGGAAGATGGAGACAAAAAGGGTATTTAAATTTTTTACGGCATGGAATTTAGAAAAAGAAGAAGTTTTTTTACGAAAGATGCATCAACAAGGTTGGGCATTACAAAAATATAATTTAATGTATACGTTTAAGAAAACTGAGCCGAAAGATGTAATATATAAAGCTGATTTTAGATTGGTTTATAGAGATTCAAAAGAAAAACAACAAGAGTACTTCGAAATATATGAAATGTCTGGTTGGGAACGCGTAACGAGTTTTACAAGATGGAATTATTTTTGTAAAGAAGTAGAAGAGGTAAATGAATTGCCTGATATATATTCAGAAAAGGAGACGCGGATACAAAAACTAAATGAATTATTACTATTCCTTGTTATTATATCAGCAGGTATACTACCATCAATGTATAACCTATTTTTAAGCCCGATGGAATCAAGAGTGCCAATTTGGGTGAAAGTTATGACAGGTCTTTCAGGTTGTATGTGGATGTATTTCTTTATAAGACTCTCTTGGGAAATTAAGAAATTAAAAAGTGAAATATTATAATAACGAGTTTTTTAAGAAGATGATTTCGTAGAAATTATACCAGAGTCACCTTCTTTTATTTCTATATCATTTCATTTTGTTCACTCTTTTTTACACAATAAAAAATGATGTACTTAAGGCATAGAACTAACAATAATAAAGATAACACCAGTAACAATACCTAAAAAAATCATGAATGATGAAGAAGTGATTAATAATAAAGAACTACCAATTAACATTTTTCTATTCGATTTTTGGTTTTTAAAATAGTAATAAAGTAAAAACCCGCAAAAAGTAGAAGCTATCCAGAAGGCTATTCCGTAGGGAGTCGTGATTTTTTGCCAATCGAAGATCCAAAAGTACAAGATGGATATGTGACAAGCTAATAGTAGAAATATAGATGGAAGCATTAACCTTGTATTAAATACCATTTGTTTCACTCCTTTTATGTGAATATTACCAAAAAAATGTGTGGTTTGAAACTATAAATATAAAAGGAAGAATAAGTTTTGATCCCGTTAAAAGGGTAACCCCCAATAGAAAGCTCTATTGGGGGACTTTAAACGATAATCTTATTTAAGAGAAAGACTGATTTTGCGCAGGTTTTATAAATTGTTCTGGATTTTCAACAAGCCCGCATACAGCGCATTGGACTCGGTAAGTAGGTCCTTGATAAGCCATATGAAAAGCGTTCATCGTTTCATTTGTGTATTCTTCTTCTACTTGACCAGTTTGTGGATTTAATTTCACTGGTTTTACTTGTTGCTCAAGAATATTAAAGCGAGTTCGGTTCGTTTTACAGCTTGGACATAGCATTGGTTCCATATGTATACACCTCCATTTGTAGCATTTCTTGAACGGTATGAATTTATGCAAGTAAAAAAACTTTCTCAACATAAATAGGTATTTATTATATTTAAAATTCAGAAAAAATAAAATATAATAAATGTAAGAACTGGTTATGTCCAAACCAAATCTCCTGTTTTATGCCAATAAGCTGGGGGCCGAGAAATCGGCCTCATTTTTTTGTGCTCGTCTCTATAAGGTACAAGGTTTTTAAAAACATTTGTCGAATTTTTAGAGGTGAAGGTAAAGGAGGAATAATTATGAACTTAAAAATGAAATACATTATTTTATATGTAGAAAAGTTTGAGGAATGTTTAAGGTTCTATAAAGATATTTTACAGTTACCTATAAAAGCTGAACACGGTACATATATCGAATTTGAAACAGGAGCAACAATTTTAGCGATGAATACACGAGAGGATGTTAAGGAGTTAACGGGACTACCTCTTACAGAAGGTGTACTACAATCTTCTCATTTTGAAATAGGATTTGTTGTAGATGATGTTAAGGAAACGATTGAGAAATTAAAAGAACAAGGGGTTAAAGTTCTAGTTGAGCCAATCGTAAAACCGTGGGGACAAACAATTGCTTACATTGTCGACCCAGACGGTAATTATATTGAAATTTGTAGTTCATTAGAATAGAAGGAGAAAAAGAGGATGGGGTTTCCAAAATTAGAAACAGAACGTTTACTATTAAGAGAACTTACACTATTAGATGCAGAAACAATGTTCCATTATTTTTCAAAAGAATCCGTTATTCGTTATTTTGGAATGGACTCTTTCGAAAATGTTGAGCAAGCGAAAACGACTATTCAAACGTTTAGAAAGCGTAATGAAGAGGGAAGTGTATTTCGCTGGGGAATAGAGAAGAAAGGCACAGATCAATTAATTGGTACGTGTGGATTTCATTTAATTAACAATCATCATAAACGAGCTGAAATTGGTTATGAGCTAGATGATACATATTGGGGACAAGGATACGCAACCGAAGCACTGCAAGCAATGCTAGCTTACGGATTTGAAACGTTGCACTTTATAAGAATTGCAGCTGTCGTATATATAGAAAATGAAGCTTCCCGTAATTTATTAAAAAAAGCCGGATTTCAAGAAGAAGGATTACTTCGAAAATATATGATTCAAAATGATGTTGCTCATGATACGGTCGTTTATTCATTATTAAAAGAAGATTGGCAAAAGTAATGAGCACAAGTGAAATAATGAAAGTGATTAAGGAACATAAAGATGAGCGATTTATTTTAGGTATAGACGGACTAAGTCGTTCGGGTAAAACAACTTTGGTTAAAGAGTTGGAAGCAGATATGAAGCAAAGTGGAATCCCGTTTCATATTTTTCATATTGACGATCACATTACCGAGCGTAACAAGCGATATAATACTGGATTTGCAGAATGGTATGAGTACTACAACCTTCAATGGGATATAGAGTGGTTGCAGCGAAACTTTTTTTGGAAGTTACAAAGCGATATACAAGTACAATTGCCTTTTTATCATGATGAAACAGACATATGTGAAATGAAAGAAATACAGCTTCCTTTAGTAGGTGTAATAATTGTTGAAGGTGTTTTTTTGCAGCGAAAAGAATGGAGAAATTTCTTTCATTATATGGTGTATTTGGATTGTTCAAGAGAAACAAGGTTTCTTCGCGAGAGTGAGGAAACGCAGAAGAACCTTCCAAAGTTTCAAAGTAGGTATTGGAAAGCTGAGGAGTATTATTTGGAAAAGGAATCACCGAGGGATTTGGCGGATTTCGTAATACGCAATATGAAACAATGTAAGTAAGTACAAAATAGAAGGTGTATAAAATGAATATTTTATGGGATTTTGATGGGACGTTATTTAATACGTATCCTGCATATACAATGATGCTTTCTGAAATATTAGGTGATGCAGTAGATAAACAAGAAATATACAAAAACTTAAAAATATCATATTCCCACGCAATTCAATATTACAACATTTCAAATGAACAGGAAGAACAGATTAAAGTTTTGAAGAAACAGTTTACTCCAAAAGATATGAAACCATTTGAAGGTGTCGAAGAGATTTTGAAATTTGCGCATAAAAACGTGATTATGACACATAAACATAGGGCAGGAGTTATGGAAATCTTAAAGTATTATGGATGGGACAAATACTTCGTCGATATGGTTACAATTGACGATGGTTTCCCTCGAAAACCGAACTCTTTAGCTTATGATCATTTACATAAAAAGCACAATATTGATCTAGCAATTGGAGATAGAGAGTTAGATCTATTGCCTGCGAAGGAATTAGGTATTTCAACATGTATGTTTCAAGATAAATGTGATGTAGCGGACTATTCTTTATCGCATTACTCTGAGTTTTTTAAGGTAGTTATTGATAGAGATAGAGAGTTTTCTTTATAAACGGCTTGATTAAAACTTCTACTTTTTACTCGGAAAGTAGAGGTTATTTTCTATGTTTAAAAAAACTATAGTGGATTAATACTTTCAAGTGTATAGAAGGAGATTGTTATAATAATGTGAATTATATAGTTATAGATAAATCTGTAGATAAAGGAGTATGTTTTTGAACTTTTTTAAGTAAGTGAAAGATTTCTATAAGGCGAGTGATAATATGAGTATTTTCATTTTAGAAGATGATGTCATACAAGGGCAGCAAATGAAGCGGTTAGTTGAAGAGATTTGTGAGAAATATATGTTGCCGTACGATTTTATCGAAGTAACTAGTAAAAGTGAAAACATTATTAAAAACATTCCACGGGCGACTTATGTACCAATTTATTTTTTAGATATTGAGATAAAAAGAGAAGAACGTAAAGGGTTGCAAGTAGCGCAAGAAATTCGTAAATATGATACGCAAGGGATTATTGTGTTTGTAACGACGCATTCAGAATTTGCACCGATCTCGTATCAATACATGGTATCAGCTTTAACATTTGTTGATAAAGGTTTGCCTTATGAAGAACGATATCAAGTATTTGAGCAATGTTTGCTTCAATATGAGGCACGCAATAAGACTACTATTCCTAAGGATGATTTTATTGTTGAAAATAGTAACGCTACTGTGCGACTGCCATTTCATGCAGTCGAATATATTATGACCGATGATCCACATCGTTTAGCTTTAGTGACGTTAGATCGTATCGTTTATTTTTATGGAACATTAAAAGAGATTGAAATAGTAGATGAACGGTTATTTCGTTGTCATCAATCATATGTCGTGAATATTACACAAATGTCTTCTTATGATACAACGCAGAAGATGATGATATTAAAAAGTGGGAAACGAATTCCAGTATCGCGGCGTTTAGTTAGTAAAGTACGTACAATGTTAAAGGGTGAGATGTAATGTATATTTATGATGTGTTTGCACTTTTGCTCACTAGTATGAGTCATACCTTCTTATACATTCAATTAATCCGGTACAATAGATTGTCATATAGAATGTTAGCGTCTTTAAGTGTTGTATTTATTATTTTACTTGTAATTGTCGTAACAGTAACGAGATATCCAGAGCTTAATAGTACAATTGTGTTATTTCTAATAAGTTTAGGATTGATGCAAAATGAATTGAACTTTATGCGGAATTTATATTTTGCGCTTGTTAGCATGGTTATTATTACGCTTGTGAAAATGCTATTTCTCGAAGTGGGTATGAAACTATTTATGTTAACACCATTTGATTTCTATTTATGGACAGCGAGTATAATTCATCTTATCGTGTCGCTCATAACTTTTATAGGTATTGTATTAGCTCGTAAACGAATTCAAAGTATCGCTCAGTACATAGTAGGAAGTCCACTATATTATGTTACTTATATTTTGTTAATTATTGGGTTTATTATTGAATTAATTTTAACGAGTCCATCCACTGATTTTTTAGCAAAGTTAAATCAGCAATATGGTGAATTGAGTTTTATTTCAGCAATTATATTGTTCTTAGTATTACTACTTATTGTATTACTGAGTTCGCATTTGGCGAAAGAGAAGTTGGTAGAAGAACATGAAACAAGGTTAGATAAAGAATTACTCGATTATGTTGAGAAATTAGAATCGATGCATGATGAATTGGCCAGTTTCCGCCACGATTATATTAATGTGTTACTTGCGTTAGAAGCGGGAATACGTACAAAAAATGTGAATGAAATCGAGCAAGTTTATTATGAGGTTATTACTCCTACTTTAAAATTAATCAATGATCATGAACTCGATATTGCGAAATTATCTCGTATACATATACCTGAAGTGAAAAGTGTATTAAGAGCAAAAGTGGGTACTGCACAGCAACAACAAATAAAAGTAATGCTTGATATTCCGGAAAAAATAGCGACGGTTTCGATGCCTATAGTTCATTTTATTCGTATCATTTCAGTCTTATTAGATAATGCAACTGAAGAAGCGGTACATAGTGAGGAAAAGGTACTGCAAATTGCCTTTTTTGAAATGGATGCAGAGCAATATTTTGTTGTTCGTAATAGCTCCAATTATAAAGAGATTGATTTGCAAAAAATTTATGAGAAGAACTATTCGAGTAAAGAAGAGGGCAGAGGATATGGGTTATTCTCATTAAAACGTATTATAAATAAAACGAATAATGCAACGCTAGAAACGACTTATATGAGTCCTCATTTCACGCAAACTTTCATACTAAAAAAACAGATAACCATTTATGATGGAAATCAAACCGAATAAGAAATAACTACATACTTTCTTCAATCGTTTTTATACACTTCAAGTAAGAGGTGAAACGAGATGAATGGTCTTATTTTTACAGCGTTTATAAGTATAGGGTTACCACTTGTTGCACTTTTATATGCTTTTTGGAAGAAACGCTATATCCCGTATATGCTAGGCGTATTGGCATTTGTTGTATCACAAATTTTAATCCGTATACCAATACTGAATTATTTAAATGGAAATAGCACAGCTTTTTCAATTTTTAGTGTCATGCAGCCTATATTATTTGCGATTATGCTTAGTTTGTCAGCTGGTATTTTTGAAGAGATAGCTCGTTTTATTGCAATGCGCTATTTTATGAAACAACGAGATTGGCAGTCAGGATTTTTATTCGGAGTAGGGCACGGTGGTATTGAAGCTGTGTTGATAGTCGGTATTCCAGTAGTATCTCTATTATTATCGCAAACAGTTAGCGGAAATACGGATAGTTATTTTGTCGGTGGAGTGGAACGTATCTTTGCGATGTTAATCCATGTCGGTCTGTCATTCATTGTATTGCAAGCTGTTGTCCAAAAGAAATTTCGTTATGTTGTATATGCAATTTTCATCCATGGGACTGTAAATGCACTAGCAGGCATCATACCGCTATACGTACCAGCAAATAGGGCTATATTTACTGTAGAAGTTACAATAGCAATTTGTGCGTTACTTGTATTTAGTTATAGTTTCATCTTAAAAAGAAAGGGTGTATTAAAATGAAAAGAATGTTACTCATTATTATAAGTGCTATTGCGGCGTTCGCACTTGCAGCATGTACTGGTAATAAAGTAGATGAAAGTACTTCAAAAAAGTTTATTCCGAAAGCGGAAGAAATTGTAACGTTACTAAATGAATCTAAGTATAAAGAAGTGCATGAAAAATTTGATAGCAAGATGAAAACTGCATTATCAGAGGAGAAAATGAAAGATCTTACTCCTGTAATTGAAAAAGCTGGTACATTCGAAAAGATTGAAAAAAAGTCGATTGAAGAAAAAGATAGTTTATATACAGTTGTTCTTGTAGCGAAATATAGTAAAGAACAACGTACCTTTATCGTAACTTATAATGATAAAGAAGAAATAGCAGGTTTATATATTAAATAAAAAACAGATAAAGTGGAAGTGTCCGCTTTATCTGTTTTTTATTGTTTTAACCAAATTATGGTTATTCATGCTAATATGAACTCATAGCTATATAGAAGGGGTGGGTAATTATGAAAACAGAAATAGTTTCCAAAAAGAAGTACAGCATAATAAGCTATGTATCTTTACTCATCGGAATTATGTGTTTTTTATTCGTTTTTATAACTCCGACGAGAATAGCGAATGCGGGTAATATAGTGGGAGATTATATTACAATTGCTCTGACAGTCGTAGGTATTATACTTTCAACAATTGGAATCACGAAACAAACAGAGAAGAAGGCAATTGCAATTATCTCATTAATACTTTCCTCATCTTTCTTTATTTTTTGGATTATCGCGATTATCTTATTGTTTACTGGCCAAATAAATTTTGCGCCGTAATGAGCAATAAAAAGAGTCCTTCATATAAGAAGGACTCTTTTTATTCGGTATCTTCAGGTTGATATTCTAAAAGATCTCCAGGTTGGCATTCTAATGCTTTACAAATAGCATCTAAAGTTGAAATTCTAATTGCTTTTGCTTTTCCATTTTTTAATATAGAAAGGTTAGCCATTGTAATTCCAACCTTCTCTGAAAGTTCAGTTACGCTCATTTTTCTTTTCGCTAGCATTACATCAATATTAATTATTATTGCCATGTTATTCACCTCAGACCGTTAAATCATTTTCTGATTTTATATCTATCGCATCTTTTAAAAGTCTTTGGAGAACGGCAGCAAAGACTGCGATAACCATTGAAGCAAAGATCATGAGCATGCCAAGTATAATAATACCAGGTGCATCATCTCTTTCCGCCACAAGATAGAAGAGTGGCATACCTACCACATATAAAATACTGATTGTTACTGCGCAGTTTTTTATCTTTTTTAAAGCTCTAACAGATAATTTCGAGAAAGCGTTACCCTTGTCAATGAAGCTTACAAGTTTAAAAGCTTGATACAGAGCGAAATAAAAAGGTACCACCGTTGCATACAGATTGATTAAAATAAGATATTTTATATATGCAATATCGGGATACAATTCCGCTGCATAATTCCCTATGTTAGGAACTAAAAATATACACAAAGCAAGAACAGGGATTCCAATCAGAATAATAGCTGTCTTTAAAAAGAGTGTTGATCTTTGTTTCATATAAAGCACCTCATTTATTAATTATCTATTTAATCTAACATGAAATTTATCGTTTAACAATAAATTTTTATTTATTATAATCGTGTTTTTATTGTTAAGTAAATTTGAATTTTAGATGAAAATAAAAAGTACTGCTCTTTATAAAAAAGGGTGCCAAACAAATAGAATTCTTGTAATAAAAAAGTATGGTGAATATGGTGATATATACCATTGTTCCTTTGACGAAATATAGTACAGATAATCGTTCCTTCTTTCTGTAAATGATGTTATGTTAAAAGTAACGTATAATAAGAGTTTTTAGAAAATCAATATTTTTCGTAATTTGAAGAGGTGTTAATGAAATGAAATCGTACACGCAATTTGAACGTAGAAAACACATACTAGGTGAGTTAGAAAAGTACAACCGAGTTATGGTAAATGATTTAGCAAAGGTATTAAATGTTACAACAGAAACGATACGAAGAGATTTAGATATGTTGCACAAGGAAGGGCAGCTTACGAAAATACATGGTGGTGCAATTAAGAAGAAAGATCAAACACTAGAATTTCATTTTGATAAACGTCGATCTGAGAATATTGAAGAAAAACGAAAAATTGCAATGGAAGCAAGTAAAATCGTAGAAGATAATGATATTATCGCAATTGAAATTGGGACAACCACAATGCAAATTTTAGACTACATATACGATAAAAAGAATTTGACAATTTTAACAAACTCGATACCAGCTGTAAATAAAATTATTGAGCTGAAAGACCAGCATGATTCCTTTGATTGTAGGTTAATAGTCATAGGGGGAATATTGAATACGAATTCCTTAGCATTGTCTGGAGAAATGACATTAAACTATCTTGATCATTTCACTGTTAATAAATTATTTGCTTCTTGTGATGGTATTTCATTAGAAAAAGAACTGACATGTTCGTATATTGAAGATGCACAAATATTTAAGCAACTAAAGAATAATGCAAAACAAGTTGTAATGATGGCTGATGAATCAAAGTTTAATTTGACAAAGTTTTATAAAAGCGGGAGTTTTAGTGATATTG
>NZ_JBALMG010000125.1:0-8221 GCF_036963225.1 Bacillus sp. JJ783
TGAACCTTTTTATAGTACGAAAGAAAAAGGAACAGGAATCGGATTGATGCTAAGTTATAAAATCATTGAAAGTCACCATGGGACTATTAGTATTATGAGTGATGTTGGTGTCGGGACAACTGTAACAATTTACTTACCAAAATTTCAAAATGAACCGTCCATATCAAAGAGTGAAGATAGATCCGTAACAATACGCTCTATATAACTCGTAAATAATTAAATACGCAATAACAAAGGGCTTAGTGAAAACTAAGCCCTTTGTTATTGTGTATTTTTAAATTTTATTTAGTAAACTTTACCTTTTCTTTACCATTGCTTAAATTTCTATTAAGTTTTAAACATTATATTAATATTCATACAACGTAATGTTTAAAAAATAATATTCCTTACTATACGGAGACTACATATAGTAAGGAATGAAACGAAAGTGATGTAGGGAGGAGATTATAACAAGGTGAAAAAGCAAAAAAAGAAGAACGGTTGGCCAATACCAATACGGTTAAATATTTTATTCTTTTGTGTATTTTTATTATTTTCTGGAATTATAATCCAGTTAGGTAAAGTGCAAATTTTCGATGGAGAAACATATAAAAATGAAGTAGAGAAGAGGGAAAATGCAACAGTTAATCTTACAGTACCACGCGGGAAAATTTATGACCGCGAAGGTAATCCAGTTGTTGACAATAAGTCTTTACGTACGATTACATATACAAAGGTGAAAGGTGTAAAATCGGAAGAAATGCTAAAAACTGCAAGACAACTTGCAGAAATAATTGAAATGCCGCAAGACGATATAGATAAATTAACCGAGACAGATAAGAAAGATTTTTGGATACAATTAAATCCAAAGGTTGCTCAAAATTTAGTATCTAAAAAAGAAATAGATAAGTTTAGAGAAAATGATATTGCCGGAAAAGAGCTAGATAAAAAAACTGAAGAGTTAAAGAGAAAACGAGTTTCAGATAAAAACCTTCAAGAATTAACAGCTCAGGATATAGAAGTGTTGGCTATTAAAAGTAAAATGACTTCAGGTTATCAAATGGCACCTCAAATTATTAAAAAAGATGTTAGTGAAAAGGAATATACTGTGATTAGTGAAAACTTAGCAAACCTCCCAGGGATAGATGCATCAGTTGATTGGGAGCGTTTCTATGTTAATGATGGTTTATTCCGCTCGGTACTTGGAAATGTTTCGAATGCTGATGAAGGATTACCACGTGAACGATTAGATTATTATTTAGTGCGTGATTATAGCCGGAATGACAGGGTCGGGAAAAGTTACATCGAACAACAATATGAAGATGTACTTCATGGTACGAAGAAAGAAGTAAGAAGTCTTGCTGATAAACAAGGTAATACGATTAGAACGGAAACAGTTTCCGAAGGGAAAAGCGGCAAGAATTTAACTTTAACAATAGATATGGAATTACAGAAAAAAGTTGAAGAGAGCATAGAAAAAATATTAAAGGCATACAAAGGTTCAGAATCGATGTTGGACCGTGCTTTTGTTGTAATGATGAATCCGAAAAATGGTCAAGTATTATCAATGGCTGGGAAAAAGTTAGTAGAAAAAGACGGGAAAACTGAAGTTGAAGATTACGCTTTAGGCACGATGACAAGTTCATATGAGCTTGGATCAACTGTGAAAGGTGCGACAGTGTTAACAGGGTTTGAAACAAAAGCTATAACACCAGGTACATACTTTTATGACGCACCTATGAAATTCAAAGGAACTAAGGAGAAAAAGTCTTGGAAAGAATTCGGAAATATTGATGATCTAAGAGCTTTACAAGTTTCTTCTAACGTCTATATGTTTAATACAGCATTAAAAATTGCAGGTGTGGATTATGTAAAAAATAGTTCACTAGATATTAAACAAGAATACTTTGATAAAATGAGATATTATTTCAGGCAATTCGGTTTAGGTGTTCCAACGGGCATTGATTTACCGAATGAAACAGCTGGACAAATAGGGAGAAAAGATAATCAGCCTGGTTTCTTATTAGACTTTTCCATTGGTCAGTATGATACGTATACACCACTTCAGCTTGCACAATATATTTCTACTATTGCAAATGGTGGGTATCGTATGAAACCACAAATTGTTCAAGAGATTAGAGAACAAACCGTGCAGAAAGATGAAATCGGCAAAGTGGTGCAATCAATAGAACCAGTTGTTTTAAATAGAGTGGATATGAAAGAAGATTATATAAATCAAGTAAAAGAAGGGTTTAGAAGAGTTTTCCAAGAAGGGGATGGAACGGGAGTAAGGGCGTTTCAAAAAGCATCATATAAACCTGCTGGTAAAACAGGAACCGCACAGACTGTATATGGTGGAGAAAGTAATATTGGCAGAAATGATAAAGGTGAACGTAGAGAATGCTATAATTTAACATTAGCGGGATATGCGCCTTATGATGATCCAGAAGTAGCATTTTCCGTTGTAGTACCATGGGTTATAAATGATAAGTCTGGTATTAACTCTGATATTGGAAAAGAAGTTTTAGATGCTTATTTTGATTTAAAAAATAAGCGATTAACTGGCGAAGCACCAAAAATAGATGACTCTAAAGAGAATTAAAATATATGAAATGTCTCTAGCATTTATATGAACTAGAGACGTTTTTACATACGAATAGATTAGAAATGAGGTATATATGAAGCAATTGATTCTAAAAGATTGGAGAAAAATATGTAGCTATATTTTAATTATAATAGGAATTATTATTATTAATAAGTCATTTTTATTTTGTATGGTAGAAGGAATTTCGATGCAACCTACTTTGAATGAAAATAATCGCATACTAGTTAATAAGGCTAGTGTCTATTTTTCTTCTTTTCATCATGGTGATGTTGTAATAATAAAAAAAGAAGACGAGCCTACATACTACGTGAAACGAATTATTGGATTACCAGGGGATAACATACAATTAAGAAACGATATGGTATATATTAACGGTAAAAAGCGAGATGAGTTGTATATACAGTTAGATATGTCACAAGTATCAAATCGTTTTTCAAACTTTAGAGAAATGAAAGTTCCCTCGCCTAAATTATTTGTATTAGGTGATAATCGAAATCATAGTAAAGATAGTAGGAATACACTTGGACTTATCGATGAGTCACATGTAATAGGTAAAGTGAAAATGGTATATTATCCATTTGATCAAATAAAATGGTTAAAATAATTCTATTAACTATTCACGTTTTATAAAATAATTCATATATTGATAGCATAGGACAAGCAGAAAAGCTTATCCTAACCTCACAGAACACTCCTTATCACAGTTAGGCATCTACTTATGTAGATGCCTTTTCCGATGACTGATAATTATTTATCAACCTAAAGTAGTAAGCATATTGGGACTATTAGAGGAAGATTGCTTGTAATAATAACAGTACGATTAATAAGAACATTGAATTGTAAGGAGTGAGAAATACGTGTTGAATATTTTAATAGTTAATTTTCCTGCAGAGGGACATGTAAATCCTACATTAAGCTTAGTAAAGGCCTTTACTGAAAGAGGAGATAACGTACACTATATTACAACGGAAAACTTTAAGGAAAGGATTGAAGTTTTGGGGGCTATTGTACATACTCATCCGGATTTATTAAAGGAGATTTCTATTGATAATGAAACTTCATATGGATTAAAATCTTTCTTTCATGTACATGTTCAAACTTCTTTATATATATTAGAAATTACGAAAGAATTATGTAAAAGCATAAATTTTGATTTCGTAGTTTATGATATATTTGGTGCCGGAGAGTTAGTAAAGGAATATTTACAAGTTCCAGGCATAGTTTCCTCTCCTATATTTTTAATTCCACCAGAATTATTGGAAACCTTGCCTTTTCATCCAAATGCAGAAATACAATTCCAACCCGATGAACTCTCTGAAAAGTTACTGTATCAAATGGAACATGAATTTGGAGTAAAGCCCAAAAATAATCTTCAATTTATGCATAATAAGGGAGATATTAGTCTCGTGTATACAAGTCGTTATTTTCAACCTAATAGCGATTCGTTCGGAGAAAACAATGTTTTTATTGGACCGAGTATTATAAAGCGCAAAACAAATGCAAAGTTTCCACTTGAATTGCTTTCAAAAAAGAAAGTTATTTATATTTCAATGGGAACACTTCTTGAAGGGCTCGAACCATTTTTTAATACTTGTATTGATGCTTTTTCAAATTTCGAAGGGATTGTAGTAATGGCGATCGGTGATAGAAATGATATTTCAAAAATTAAGCAAGCGCCAGACAACTTTATTATAGCCCCTTACGTACCTCAATCAGAAATATTAAGTGAAGCAGATGTTTTTATTACACATGGTGGAATGAATAGTGTGCACGATGCAATTTATTACAATGTCCCATTTGTGATAATACCGCATGATAAAGATCAACCTATGATAGCGCAAAGATTAACTGAGCTTGAGGCAGCACATAGATTATTGAAAGAGCATGTTAATGTGCAAACTTTAAAAGAGGCGGTAACAGACGTTCTTTCAAATAAAAAGTATAAACATGGCATTCGAAAACTGAATGAAAGTTTTTTAGAGTGTGGTGGTTCCGAAAGAGCCATTGCAGTTATTGATGCTCTTTTAAATAAATAGTTCGGACAATATAAAAGCATAGAGGATCTACCTTTATGCTTTTATATTATTATCCAGCAAATTGTACAGCAGTATTTGCATGTAAAAAAGCAGTATCAAAAACAGGAACAGTAAGGTCATTTTGGGAAATAAGCAATGGTATTTCAGTACAGCCTAGTAATATACCTTCCGCACCGTTTTGAATTAATGAATTGGTAATTTGTATTAGTTTCTCCCTTGAAGTTTCTGAAATAATGCCTCTACTTAATTCGTTTAATATGACGTGATGGATAAAAGTTCTTTCTTCGTCATTTGGGATAATTGTCTCAATGTTATATTTTGCTAGTCGTGATGTATAGAAATCTTGTTCCATCGTTTGTTTTGTTCCTAATAGTCCGATACGTTTTATATTCTGTTCTACCATTTCTTTAGCACTTACATCACCGATATGAAGAAGTGGGATTGATATTGCTTGTTCTACTTCCTCAGCAAATAAATGGACCGTATTTGAACACATTAGTAAACATTCAGCACCGGAGTTTTCTACCTTTTTGGCTACTGTGACTAATTCATTTTTCACTTCTTCATATTGATGATTTTGTAGTAATGTAGTTACCTCACCAAAGTCCATGCTATATAAAACAAGCTTCGCATTTTGATCATATTGAGAGAGGGTTAGTGTATTTATATGTTTATAGTATAACGATGTTGATTCCCAACTTAGTCCGCCAATTAGGCCAATAACTTTCATCATGTATTCCTCCCGTAACAATTTTGAATTCATTATTTCATAATTCCGATAAGAATACAATGATTTAAATGAATTATTTATAGGAAAATAAAAACATTAAGAAAAGTGTTGAATTTTTTAATTGTTAGTGCCATAATACAGATTACAAATACATACTTATCCAGAGAGGTAGAGGGAACGGCCCTACGAAGCCTCAGCAACCCCTATGTAAATGCATAGGAAGGTGCTAATTCCGCAGAGGACATTTATATGTCTTTTGAAAGATAAGAGGATTCTTGTACGTGAAAGAAAATGACCTCTTAATTTAAGGGGTCATTTTTTGTTGTATAGAAAGGAAGTGTCGATGCATAATTCATTTTCAAAATAAATATAGAATATTAAAAGCGGGATAATAGGAGAGGAGAATTGTAATGAACAAATTAACGACAAAACTAGTAGTAGCAATCGGAATTGGAGCAGCTTTATACGGGGTATTAGGGCTTTGGGGATTTTCTATCGCACCCAATACATTTATTAAACCAGCATTGGCTATATTAACAGTTTTTGGTGCGTTATTTGGCCCAGTAGCAGGACTATTAATAGGGCTTATTGGTCATACCGTTACAGATACAATCGCTGGTTGGGGTATTTGGTGGGGATGGGTGTTTAGTTCGGGGATTATCGGATTTTCAATGGGTCTTATACAAAAAAGAACTGGTTTCAGTGTAAAAAATGGAGCGTATAATAACCGTGATATTTCTTATTTTGCAATAGCGGGGTTAGTTGGAATTGTCATTGCCATTATATTTGCTGGTGCATTCGATATTATTGTGATGGGAGAACCGTTTGACAAAATCGTTATACAAGTACTAGGAGCAACCATTTCAGACATTATCGTATTTTTAGTTCTTGGATTACCAATCACGATTGGTCTAGCTAAAGCAAATAAGAAACATACACATTTAAAAATTGAAAAGTAGGGATGTATACATGCAACCAATTATATCTTTTGAACAATTTACCTTTCAATATGGGCATGCCGCACAGCCTACTTTAAAAGAAATTACATTTCATATATATCCAGGGGAAAAGGTACTACTAGCTGGAAGAAGTGGTTCAGGTAAGTCAACATTAGCTCATTGTATTAATGGGCTAATCCCATTTTCTTACGAAGGGATTAGTACGGGTAATATTTTAATAGCTGGAAAGGATCCGAGAGAGGGAAGTATTTTTGAACAGAGTAAACATGTAGGAACAATATTACAAGATCAAGATTCACAATTTATTGGTCTTACTGTCGAAGAAGATGTAGCATTTTCATTAGAAAACGAATGTGTAAATCAAAATGAAATGAAAAAAATTGTTAATGATTCTTTAAAAAAAGTAAACATGCAGAATTTTCATGCACAAAGCCCTCATGAATTATCAGGAGGTCAAAAACAGACAGTCTCTCTTGCAGGTCTGCTAACGACAAATGCAGATATATTATTATTTGATGAACCGTTAGCTAACTTAGATCCAGCAAGTAGTTTGAATACTATAGAACTCATTAAAGATATTCATGAGAAATATAATAAAACAATTGTAATTATTGAACATCGAATAGAAGAAATTTTAAACCTTGATTTAGACAAAATTATTTTAATCGATGAAGGAGAAATTGTTGCGATGGGTTCACCGGATAAAATATTAGCATCTAATATATTACCAAATATCGGGCTAAGAGAACCTATTTATATAGAAGTTTTAAAGAAATTAAATTTTGTCAATAACAATAACCTGTTGTTCCCAATTGAAAATCTTTGTAATGAAAAAGTTAATAGCGTAATGAAGAATTGGATGCAGAAACAAGTTTCATTTGAAGACACACATAAAAATAGAGAAGTATGTCAAATAGAAAATTTATCATTTTCGTATAATAATAAACATACAGCATTAGAAGATATAAACCTTTCAATAAGAGAAGGTGAAATAGTAGCATTATTGGGTCATAATGGAGCAGGTAAATCGACATTAGCTCATAGTCTAATAGGAATAAATAAAACAAAAAATGGGAGAATTACATTCGCTGGAGAAAACATAAATACGTGGTCTATCCGTAAACGTGGCGAAGTTATTTCGTATGTTATGCAAAACCCAAATCATATGATTACACAACGTACTGTTTTAGAGGAGGTTTCATTCACATTAAAATTAAAAAAGGTTTCTAAAGAAGAAATTAGTAGTAGAGTGGAAGTTGTTTTGAAAATTTGTGGATTATACCCATTTCGTAATTGGCCAATTCAGGCATTAAGCTACGGGCAAAAAAAGAGACTAACTATTGCTTCTGTACTTACAACAAACCCAAAACTTATTATATTAGATGAGCCGACAGCTGGGCAAGATTACTACCATTACAAACAGTTTATGTCGTTTATAAGAACATTGGCTGAAAAGGGCATATCCTTTATTTTTATCACACACGATATGAATCTTGCTTTAGAATACGCAAATCGAGCGGTAGTTCTGCATGAAGGGAAAATCATTGCGAACAATACTGTATCTGCTGTATTAGGAGATCAAGAAACGTTACAAAGAGCCAATCTACGGGAGATTTCATTAATAAAGCTTGCTAAATTAAGCGGAATTCCATCTCCAGAAATGTTTGTGAAACTTTATATAGAGGTTAATAGGAGGGAGGAGTATGCATAATACATATTTTCATCGTATGGATGGTGCAATTAAGTTATCTTTATTTATATTTTGTATGACTCTTACTTTTTTATTTTTTGATTTTCGTATGTTGCTAATTTTATTTATTATTGGATGTATCGGCCTCTTAATCGCTAAAATTCAGTTTCTTAAAATTATTGTTGTTTTCAGTGTTATATTTACATTTAGTTTATTAAATTC
>NZ_JBALMG010000126.1:0-11046 GCF_036963225.1 Bacillus sp. JJ783
ATTCTTGAATAAACTTTACAACAGAATCCTTTTTCCATTTGTATAAAACTATTTTATGATAAACAGGATCAAATAATGGATTTGAATAAAAGACGGCTTCCTTTTCAACTTGTCCTTCTATATTAATCCCTTGTTTTTGAAACCCTTCAATGAGATGATTGGTAACATATATATTATCATTTTTATGATATTTTTTATCTTGTAAAAAATATGAATATGTGTAAAACCGTTTATGTTCATACGGCACTTGTAAATATTCCATAACCCTCGTCTCTTCCCAAGTGTATACAATAAACGGCTCTTGTTTCCCCTCCAAATATGACGCGAGTTGATATGTTGCCGGTACCTCCACTTGTTGTTCTTTCATGAGTGGTATACTCACCATAAGTTGACTGGTTGCAAACAAAAGCAATATAATACCACGATGTCTTTTTAACCATGAAATAGCAAGTACGCATAGTAACATCGCTACAACCGGATAAGAGTGACGAGGTTTATCAATATTTTGTCCAAATAAATTCCAAAGAAAATAGAAAATTCCAAGAGCAATCAAAACCTTTGGATAGCAACGTATGTTTTTCCATTGTAAAACAAACAGAAACAAAAAGAACAAAAAGAAAGCTACCAAATAATAAGAGTGGATACCTATTCCTGCAAAGATGATGTTTTCAGAAAGCAAACGATAGAGGCGTGAAATAAGTGGTTCACTCGTATCTGTAACTGCTCCACCCCATTCGGTAAAATGTCCTTCTACAAATCCAAAAGAAATTTCCCACAACCCGGTGATTCCACCAATATTCCAAATAAGAGCACTGACCCAAACTAGTTGCGAAAGGACAGCTGTACAAAATAAGATTATAAATCGCCATTTTTCTTCATGCCATTGTTGCCATAATAATAAAATAAGTACAATTCCAAACGATGCATAAGATAACCTTATACCCATTAATAGCGCAAAGAAGAGAATTGGCCAGAATTGAGCTTGAAAACACTTTGTACGAAAGGCACGCTCTATACTCCATATATACCACCATACGATTGCTAATGCTGCACCTTCTGACATAGGCTGCGTTACTAAAATAGAGAAATACCCGCTCGTTTGTAAGACAGCTACAACAATAAGAGCGCTCGTTTTACCTACATAATAACGTGCAATCCAATACATCGGAAACGCTGCGCCGAGTGCCATGATGGCATTAAAAACGCCTAACGATTGCACAGGATTTTCTATAAAAACATGCGTTATCATTCCCCCTAAAATAAAAAAAGGATACCCTGGGAAATGGGGCTGCATCGCCAATATGTCATATTGCTTTAATGCAAGTGTAAAATCGACTTCGTCCCACGTTGCTGCAAACGGACTTGCGTAGAAAAAACGAATACAAATCACACTAATAACAAGGATAACTGCCCATATACGTAGTACTTGTTTCATCTCATTTCCTTTCTTCAAAAAAAGTACAAGGAAAATACCTTGTACTTTAACTAACTGACTTATTCTCTTCAATTATTTCTTTCTTTTTTTTAACAGGCTTTTTAAAGACAATTAACATATACAACACAACAAAATATCCGATATACACAAGTACTTCTTCAATAGATGGCATCGAGGAATATCCTAAAAATGCTTTTAAGAAAATGCCGATATCACCAGAAAGAAGTGGTGCAGTACCATGATCGCGAAGATAATGAGCATAATCAATAGGATGCTCTGGTAGTAGCCATGTAATATCATATACGTGCGGCATTACGCTGCCAAGTATCTTTAAATCTTGAAGCATAGAAACACCTTGTACCAGAAGTCCTGCTGCAATTAATACGATAAATGCACCTGTTACTTTAAAGAATACTTTGAGTGAAATACGCATCGTTCCTTTAAAGAATAAGAAGCTAACAACTGCTGCAACGAGTAGACCAGATATAGCTCCCCAGCCTTTCATCGCTTCCCCGATGTTTCCTCCTGTAATCGCTGCAAAGAAAAAAACTGTTTCTACACCTTCTCGAAGTACAACAAGAAAAGAATGCACGACCATTCCAATTATATTTCCAGCCGTAATATACTGATTCATTTTATTTTCCATATTGGCTGTCATATTCTTACTATGTTCCGCCATCCAAAATACCATTTGTGTAAGTAAAATGGCTGAAACGAAAATAATGGATATTTTTAAATACATTTCGCTACCCATAGCAGCAAAACCAGTAAATACAACTTGAAAGACTAGGGCGACAATATAACTTGCTACAACCGCAAGCCCTGCTCCTAACCAAACATATTTTACATACTGTTTACTATCTGTGCGCTTTAAGTACGTTGTAATAATCCCAACGATAAGCAACGCTTCTAATACTTCACGAAATGTAATAAGAAATGCCTGAAGTTGCATTGCTCTTCCCCCTCACCCTTACTTGCGTTTTCTTACAGCATATACAATGACCCCAACAAGTATAAGTACGATAACTACAATCGGCGCCCAGTTTTTCAAGCTGCTTAAATCTGTCCACTCTGTTTTTTCAGAAGCTGCTTTATCTTCTTGACTATTCGCACTAAAGTGCCCTACTTTAAAATCTTTAATTTTAAATTCTTTTTGTAAACCTGTTAAAATAGCATCTTTACTTTTCTTGAAAGCATCTTGATTTGCTTCTTTTTGACCTACTCCAAATAACCCTGGGTTTCCTAATGATTCTAAAGCTTTATTAAATTCATCCTTTAGCTTTGTATCCAGCTCTTTATTACGCTCACCAATAACAGGAGATAACGCTTCATATGTAGCAAATGCTTTAGCTAATAGACGTTTGCTTGTATCATAGTCTTTAAATTTTTCATCAACATTTGTTAAACGACGGTTAATATTGAGCGCAAGAATTTTTTGCATATCAGCAATAATATCTTCTTTATTTTGTTTATCAAAGTCCTTCATCATTGCTTTAGAGGGTTCTTTTCCCATATGCTGATCAATTTCTTCTTGTACATTTTCATATGCTTTTTTAGCTTCTTTAAAGTTTGCCGGATTTTCATCTAACTTGGTAACCATCTGTTTATATGCTTCAGCTACTTTTTCTTCGTTCGGATTTCCATACGAATAAGCAAATGCACTTGTTTGCACAGAGAATAGTAAGAAAATACCAACAAATAATGATGTAATGATTCTTTTCATGAACGTTCCTCCCGAGGTTAATGATTATTATTGTCAAGATAAAAACCGCTCGCTACGAGCACCTCTTATCTTCTGTTAATACATGGGCAGCATAGTCAATCGTAACTTTCTCTACTGGACACTTCATTTCTTTCCAAATTGCCGGAAGCACACGCGTCATATACTTACGAAAAGATATGAAAGAATCGCCTGTTTCTCTTACTTTATACGTAATCGGTACTTCTTGTACTCGAAAGCCTTTTCGTACTAAATTCAAAGTAATAACTTGGGCATAGTTATAATCATGAATAATTTCCCCATGCTCCATCGCTTGTCTAGAAAAAGCACGCATACCTGATTGCCCATCGCGAATCCACTTTCGCAATAACAAACATTGCAGCGTCGTAAAGCAATAATTACCAAGACGTCGATGTAATCTCATTCCTTGAATGGTTCCCCGAAAACGAGAACCCATCGTATAATCTGCTTCTCCAGTAAAGATAGGTTCAAGTACATTCGGAATTTCATTAGCTGGGTACTCATCATCAGCATCAATCATTACACTAATGTCAGCCCCAAGACGATAGCTCTCCTGCAAACCTGCTCGAACGGCTGCACCAAGTCCTCCGTTTTTTGCAAATGAAACGATGTGATCAGCCCCGGCCTTTTTTGCAACATCTACCGTTCTATCAGTTGAGCCATCATCGATAACAAGTACTTCTACCTTTACACTTGGATGAAAATGGCGTGGTACCTTTTGAATGACATGTGCAATAGAATCCTCTTCATTTAATGCGGGTATAAAAACAATTACTTTCATTCTTTTTCCTGCTCCTTTAGTGCCTCTACTAAGACAGGACCACGACTATGAGATGGATACGGCGCTCCTAATAAATAAGCAATTGTAGGGGCCATAGAAACAAGACTCTTCTTTTCTTCTACTTTTATACCTTGAGCGATATGAGGGCCGCACATAAAGAATGGTACAAACCGTTCTCCTTCGTCTAAATGACCATGACCACCAATCCCATCTGCTTGTCCATGATCTGCACAAATGATAAATGTCGTATTTTCTGCTTTTCCTGTTTTCTCTAAATGCTCAATAAATTGCTTCACATGCTGATCTGCTTCATGAATTTTTTGTAAATATTCATCATATAGTACGCCGCGGCTATGACCTGTTTGATCTGTAGAAATAAGCTGGACGATAAATAGATCTGGATCTTGTTCATCCATAATTTTTCTTGCTTTCTCCATAATTTTCGAGTCAACAACATCATTTTTCATCACAGCAGTAAATGTTTCCACATCATCGCCAAACGCGTCGACAAGATGAGCAACCGCCAACATCTTCCCTGTTTTATCCACTTTACGAAGAGAATCAAAAATACTCTCTACGTTCACTCCATGCTTCCAAACCATATTCGATTTAATTCCATGCTCAAAAGAATACGTTCCTGTAAACATAGATGAGAAACATACAACTGTACGAGCTGGATATACAGTTTCCATATTTAAAAACTCTGTCCCTTGTTTTCGAAGGGAATCTAAGTACGGTGTATGTGCTGCCTCAAAACGATCTTTTCGCATACCATCTATCACAATCACAACTACTTTTTCATTTAATGCCTCTTGATTTTCAGGCATGTTTTCTGTATAGCTAGAAATTGCCTTTGGCTGCCAATCAAATAAATTACGGTGTAAAATAAGCGTATATATAAGAAGAGCACCATAAAATATACACAGCACTTTCCAATCTACACCGTTAAATGTACCGCCTTCTTGAAAGAAATCGTAATAGTAATACCAAAGCGAAAGTAATAGTAAGAACTTTGGCATCTGTTCTTGTGCATTCCCACTTGTAGAATCACTATTTTTTAAAACTAGCTTCCAAAATCGTGTGAAGTTCAACCATGATGTACCAATTCGTAAATGATAATATAAAGTTCCCCAAAATAAAATTGTAAAGAAGAAATATAATCCTAATGCAAAAAAGAATAATGGCAAATGGACCATCTTAAATACAATTAAATATGCAATAAACGGAAACCATAAATAATTTCTTAAAAACAATGGAAAATCAAACAAATAATATAAAACAAGTAAAGGTACAATGAGGACAAAACTACTAAAAAATGCTGAAATAAAACCATTTTGTCCAAACTGCGAGATAGAAAACAATAAAAATGTACCGAATACAAAAATAGGCGTAAACGGTTTTCCTTCATTCAGTAAGTTCCAGCAGCGGGCTGCAACTTTTTCAAACTTTGATGCTTTTTTTACTTCTTCCACCGGATGTTTTCCCCCTTCTGACTGACTAGTGAACGCAACTCCATTGGGTATAAGACGAGCAGGATTGCACCCACACCGTAAGAAAATATAAATTTAAAACCGTGACTCATTAATGACCATTCATATGCTGCCACTTCCCCTACTCCAAGCGCCCTTAGCGCAAACGTCATTACCGTTTCATATGTCCCAAGACCGCCTGGTGTTAATTGAAATACTTGTCCTGCTATGGTCATACTATTTACCCAAACCGCCTGTATGAATGTAAGTGAACTCGCAATCTCATAAATTACAAAAGCCTCGCAAATCCAGCTCATTACAATTAGTAATATAATGATAACGCCTTGTATTGTAAACAAAACGGCCTTTAATTGCTCCCATTGCCCCTCTACAAATTGCGGTACTTTTTTATACAAAAGAAACAACGCCCCACTTCCAATACATATACAAGCGAGGATAACGGGAACATTCAGTAAAACATTCCCCCACAGTATAAACATCCCTACTGTTCCAAATACACCAAGAATAAGTAAATCTAATATACGAAGAATAACAACTGATTGTGTCGCTTCTCCTAACGTCACTTTCTTTTCTTTTGTAATGATCGCAATGCGAACAGCATCCCCTACTTTCAATGGAGAAACATGATTAATAAACAAGCTATAAAACAATCCATATAAAGCCTCTTTCATTGTAATATGATGATGAAGATACAATTTCCAAGCGTATGCACGAAAGAAAAATGCACCGCCATACATCACAATAAGAAACATTAAGGTATAAGGATGTTTCCATAATTCATATAGTTTTCCCCACAAAGAAGACATTTCAAATGACTGCCACGATATAACAAAAAAAACACATAACAAGAAAATACTACAAAGATTAAACAGTATCCGGATATTCTTTCGCCCAAGCAATAGTCTGCTCCAACCCTTCTGCAAATGATACACGAGGTTCATATCCCAGCTGATTTTTCGCCTTCGAAATATCAGCCCACGTCGATGTTACATCTCCTTGACGATGCGCCTCTCTATTTACGCGCATAAGCGGGAAGTGCTTCTCTAACTGTGCAAGCAATTCAGTCATTAAAATTGGTGCATTCGAACCTAGATTGTAGACATCGCTTCTATTCGACTCTAACGCAAGAGCAATCCCTTCTGTAATATCATCAATGTATGTGTAATCTCTTCCTGTTCCCTTTCCATATACAACAATTTCTTCACCACGTAATAATTTTCGAATAAAGCTCGCTATCGCCATATCAGGGCGCCCCCACGGACCATATACAGTAAAGAATCGTAAAATATTCATTTGGAATCCATACATATATTGATAAGCATGGCAAAGTGACTCTGCCCCGTATTTCGATGCTGCATAAGGAGATAAGACACGGCCATTTGCCATTTCCTCCTTCAAAGGCATTCCTGTTTGCTCACCATACACAGAAGAAGAGGATGCCAGAATGACTTTCTTTACATTTTCTTCTCCTGCGCATGTTAATACGTTACTTGTCCCTTTTATATTAATATCAATATAAGCACCTGGCATTTCAAGTGATGGTCTCACACCTGGAAATCCAGCTAAATGAATAACTGCATCAACCTTCTCTTGCTGCATAACAGCTTTCACATCTTCTTTATGTAAAATATCACACTCGTAAAATGGTACATTTCCATACCGCTGCACTCGTTCAAGCTGAAACTGTTTTCGTGATTTCGCATAATAGGAGTGGAAATTATCCAGTAGTACAACTTGCTTTCCTTGTTCTAACAACTTTAAAGCAAGATGACTCCCGATAAAACCAGCCCCTCCAGTAATTAATACTTTCATTCATTTCACCACCCTTTACCACACTATGTAAAAGAAGAAACCTTGTCAAGACAAGGTTTCTTCAAAAAGGCATACGTATGAGCAGATTATTTCGCTGCTTCAACAGCTTTATTTAACGCACCCTCAAGTTGTGGTAACAATTTATCAGCATCTTCTTTCTTCTTCGCTTTTACTGCTTCTAAATAAGACTGTGCTGTTTTTGTTAACTCGACCGTTTGCTGTTCGCCAAGTACTGCTTTCAAATCATTTTCAATGATATTAATGAACAACGCGCCTTCTAATGCTGTAATAGGACCTTTATCTTTTCCAAAGTTCTCTTGGCTTTCTTTATACTCACCTAATGCAACTTTTGAGAATCCACGTACAAACGCTTGATTTACTGCTTTTGCATCAACTGTTTTTATATCAGTTTTTAAATCAAACTGCTTTAAGATAAAGTCTGCATCTTCAGGAGCTGCTTTTTTGATATACGGATAGATCGCTTGATAAAATGCCCATCCTTCTGCTTGTTCAATCTTCGCTGTCTTCTCATCAGTTTTTGCTGCTTCTACCATTTTTGTAGCATAGCCATGTGGAACTCCACCTGTCGCTAGGTAGAATGTTTTCATTATCGTTTTATCTACAACTTGCTTACCAAGTGCAAATGCAAGTTTGTCGTCTTTATCAATGGCTGCTTGCATTTCATCAAAGCCGCCTTTAATTTGAGAAGCCATTTGTGTACCATATGCTGTATCGCGTTTTCCAACTGTACCTTCTACGCCCTTATAAAACGCAAGTGCTTCATCCATTTCTTTTTTCACAACATCTTTTTTGCCCCAGTTTGTATCAATTTCTTTAAAATCATGGCGCATCGATTGGAAAAACTCTTTTTGCATTAATTTATCAAATAGTTGCTTTACAACCATTGGTTCCATTTCTTTCTTTTTTCCTGCTTCTAATGCAGCTGTAATTGTTTGGTCGATTTGTTCACTGAATTCACCGTCACGCTTTTGAACAAGTGATTGTAATTTTTCTTTATATAGCTTTGTTACTTTATCGAAGTCAACCTCTTTGCCATCTTTCGCTTTTTCAAGTTCAGCTATCCCATCTTTGTAAGCTTGTACAAAGTCAGCTTCTTGTTGTTTTGTTTCTTCTTTTTTCACTGTCTGTTCTGTCTTTTTATTTTGTGCTTCCGATGCTTTTGTTTCCTCTTTTGCACAACCCGTAAAAAGAAGAGATGTTACCGCAGCTGCAGATAATACTTTTAACTTGAATGTCATGAATTACTTCCCCCTGCTACCCCTAAGTGATAGTGATTTTCATTATTGTCAAATTGATTATAAAAGCGCTTACGTTAAGTGTCAACATAAATATTTCAGAAGTTGTCATATTTTCGTTTGGTAATTTCAACCAATACAAAAACCCTAATAAAAAGACATCTGATCTTTTTTTAAAAGCTACGAAAATATAGGTTTTTTGTTTGGATTTTGACTTAAAAATCTGGAACTACCATAACCGTTCAGGTTATGATAATTTTTAGTTATGGAACCAAATATACTGAAACGTATTTTCTTTAATAGACATAATCATTAGGAACAATTTATAATCAAATATGGTATAAAAATTCAGTAAATCTCTTTGGAATGAATTTTAAAATTCATACGATTTGGATACCTTAAAGATGAATTTAAATTGTTTGGATGTGAAGGTTGTCATCAAGTTCGAAAAAAATCTTATCGTTGTAAACGGCGATTTTGTATAACCTCTTCTGTAGGAAAATGTGATAAAACAGAGAATATTCCGTATTCTGTTGTGAGAGGATTTGATGTGATTAATATAGGCGATTGGACTATTCCACCTATCTTTTCCTGTGAACAATATAGTGGAGATATGTACCCAGAAGATTACACAGGAGTATTGCTAGGACTACGTACAAACTATCAAATATTCGCTAAATCAAAAAGCTTTTACCTAATCATCTCTTCTCATTTCTGGTACGAGTAGATCTTTTCATATGTCACCAATTGAACTTATCCACCAATATTAAACTAAAGACTAGCACTAATTTCAGAAGGGTGATCATTTTATGGATATATGTATTATAGGCTCTGGCTATGTTGGACTAACATCAGCAGTAGTATTAGCCGATTTAGGACATCATGTTAGCTGTGTTGATAAAGATCAAAATAAAATTAACGCTCTCCAAAAAGGAGAGTATCCTATCTATGAACCAGGTTTAACAGAACTTATGCACAAACATCAAAAACGGTTACAATTCCGTAGTGATGTTGATCAAGTTATTCAACAAACACCAGTTATTCTTATTGCTGTAGGAACTCCTTCCATGTCTAATGGAAAAACAGATTTAACATATATTTACTCTGTTATCGATATGTTAGCTCAAACTATAAAATCATATAAAACCATTATCACGAAAAGTACGGTTCCACCAGGTACCAATCAACTCATGCGGGAAATGCTTATAAAAAAAGGTGTAGAATCCTCACTTTTTAATATCGTTTCTAATCCAGAGTTTCTTCGCGAAGGCTCTGCTGTTCATGACATGCTCTTTCCAGATAGAACAGTCGTGGGCATACAAAAAGATGACACAAAGTCACTAGAAATTATGCAAGCACTATATAAAGGTATTCAAGCACCGTTCTTTCCTACAAGTTTAAATGAGGCGGAAATGATTAAATATGCATCTAATGCGTTTTTGGCTACGAAAATATCTTTTATAAATGAAATTGCTAGAATTTGTGACGCTTATCACATTGATATTACTGAAGTAGCAAAAGGAGTTGGGTATGACTTTCGAATCAATCCCCATTTTCTTCAAGCAGGACTTGGTTATGGAGGATCCTGTTTTCCAAAAGATTTGAATTCATTAATTTACACAGCAAATAGTAAACAAGTACCAGTCCCTATTTTACAAGCTGTACAATCTATCAATTCGACACAAGTAGATCTCTATATTGAAAAAATCAAAAACAATTTAAAAAATCCTTCTTCAAATAGATTAACAATTTTAGGGATTTCCTTTAAACCAAATACAGATGATACACGCTACTCTCTCTCTGTAACACTTATTGAAAAATTAATTCCACTCGGTTACGAAATTCACGCCTATGATCCAATAGCCCTTCTCCCTTCTCATATGAAAAAACAAGTTACACAACATACTGAACTGGAACCTTCTATTACAAATTCGGATTGTATAATTATTGCCACAGAATGGGACGAATTTAAAACACTTGATTGGCAACAAGTAAAAAGATTAATGCGCGGATGCAAAATCGTTGATGGCCGCAATTGTATTAAACAAAATGAAATAGTAAAACACGGTTTACAATATATTGGGATTGGTCACCGATAAATACTTCGTAGGAAATGGGAGTTCTGGATAACCAGAACTCCCATTTCCCAATATAGTTCTGCTCTTTTGTTTTTCTTCTTCCAAATTTGATAGATAAGTTTTTCCCCTCCATGAACCCATCGCATAATGGTTGTTGGCTGAACCGAGATGCTACCTTCCTTCAGAATTTCAGATACATCACAATAACTAAAAAAACAACAATAGTAGTCAACAGCTATCAATACAATATCTTTCTCAAATTGTTTCCTTTAAAATATTTCAGTATTTATGTAATTAAATTCCATTAACCTATATAAATAACTAGTCCAAAAAAATATATATGCATATCATGTTATAGTAAAGAATTTAGGAAATCCTAAAAAGGAGGCATTTTCATGTTTGAAGATAAATCTAAAATAAATTACCCATATGAATTTACCGAAACTACAACAG
>NZ_JBALMG010000127.1:0-27122 GCF_036963225.1 Bacillus sp. JJ783
ATGTTGTTAGAATTTACGTTTATATCTTCATTTAGAAATACCATTGGATTATGATAGGATTCCCATTGATTTAATTTATTTTTACATAGATATTGTATGCACTGTTTAATAATAAAAAGCTGTTTATCCTTAACATCAGAGACTTGTTGGTTAAAGTTAACTTGCGTTATGGGAACTTTAAAAGTAACTATATATGTCTTCGTTTGTTGTTTCCATGCATCAATTGCAGCTTGTTCTTTAAATAAGGTTAATATGTCCAAAGCAACTTCTGGGATTTCTCGAAAACTAGAAATGTTACTGTTTTCAAAGATTTTATCATTAAATAAAAAGCCACATATACATCGATCAGTACTTTGAGTCTTCCCTAATCGTACATTAACCCTATAAGCATTAACTTCATTATAATCAGACCAATCAATTAATTTACCTCTATAATAAGTGTTAATTGTATTTTCATCTCTCTGAAACTTTATGTTTAATTTTGAAAATGACTGGCTCAAATCACTCTCTTTCGTTAAAGCATCAAATAAATTATATAGTGGTTGATTTTCAATATCATGTTCATTATTACGTGCAGTGAGATGTGAAACTGCAACAGAGTCGAATTGTATATCATTATTATAATCCAGATTTGATTTTGATAGGTATTGAAATAAATGATTGATATCTATTTCATTGACATCTAGGTTAGCAAGATAAAAACAATTTTTAAAGATATAGTGTTCTAAATACTCTTTTCGTATTTCTAGGATTAAAGCTAATGATTTATAGATTTGGTCTGGATTAGTTGTATTTATTAATTTATTCATTATGTATAGTGTCACCCTCTTGGCTAAAAAATTTAATTGAATAGGTTTGAACAAAATTATAAGGACTCAACATATTAAAAAAGAAAATTGTACATTTAGACACAATTTAGGCACATTAAAAGAGAATATTGAAAACTATCATTTTGCTTATCACCGTGATATGAGACCTTCTTTGACTAATTCCTGTGCGAATTCCATTAAAATCTCTTGCATATTTTCGCTTGTTTGAGAGATTTCTTCAATTACTCCCTTATCATTCTTTTCACGATAATTTATGAATGAAAAATCAAACCACTTACTCTCATTCTGTCTATTATTCATTAGCAATTGAAGCACGTTTTCTTGTTGAAATATCATTTTTTCAAATTCATATAAGCTCATCAACTTGACGTTAGAGCATAGATATTTATATTCTTCGCTTCCATGAACAATTTTCAGCTTTTCCGCAGCCTTAGTCATTATGATTTCTCTTAGAATATAACTATCTTCGTTTAAAATAACAGCTCCAAAAATGTTTTCTTTCAAGAAGTCAACTTTCACACTGAACGGGTAATATTCGTTTTGAAAACGCTCAGTTATTTGCTCATAAACTTGAATGACAGCAGCAACCATCCGATTAACCGTATGTTCTACGTCCTGATCCTTTAGATTCCTTAAAGAAACCCGTGGACTCATGCTTTTACTATCTAACATCAGACATTTATTGCCTTTTCGAATCATTATATCTAATGTACGTTTGTTATTTCGTTTATACTTATACGGATATTCTGCTATGACCTCATCAAACCATTCGGATAAGCCACATATGTGTAAAATGTAGCTCTCAAGAACCTCTTTTCCAAATAGTTCGCGAAGTTTATTATTTCCTTCTGTCAATCTAAACAGAAGTGAAGACGTAACAGAATGTATAATAAGGTGAGGCAATGGCAGAAAAATCTCCTGATTGTAAGAAATGAAAGGAAATTGATAAAAGTATTTAAAGCCATAAATATATTGAGTAATGTCATGTATTATCTTTTCTTGAAGAGATACATAATCTGCTCGATCAATGAGAAGATGCTGAGTTACATAACTGTACCTTCTGATTACGTAATCATATATATCTGGCGTTATGGATTTATTGATTTCTCTTGAGAAAAGACTATGAATAATAAAACCAAATTTTTTAAATTCATCGTAACTACATCCAAATTTTCCAGTGAATTGTTGTTTCATATTCACATTCGTATTCTCAAAATTAAAGATATATGAATATCGATAAAACTTAATACCTATATCTTCTTGGATTTGAAATTGATTTAACCCTGTTACAATCATAAAATAATCTAAAAATTTGTTGTTGTCTTGAGCAATTTCTAATTTTGGAGGAAGATAATCCTTGATTGCATTAATTATTTTAGTGAACTGTTTCCTTCCTTTTATGTCATCAAATCTACGGTCAGAATATTCCCCAAGCGTGATAACAGAAAACAAAGCAAATGTCTCTAAATCCCACGGCAATGCTTTGCCACGCCATTCATCAATAGAGATCAAACCACTGATAGACATGAGTTCCTTTGAATGTGCTTGGCATACATTCATTTTCCCCCTAAAATCATATCGTTTTAACAATATTGGTATTCTCTCAAAATCCAAAAGGTTACCTCCTAAATGGTTTCTAATATATCCGTATAATAGCATAGAATCAATATAATAGAATCACTTTAGACTTGGTATATTAGGAAGCTTATATAAAATATAACTTTCAAAAATAGAAAAAATTATATATATGGAAGATTAAGTAAAAAAATAAACAGAGAACAATATTCTTATATTTTATAGTTGTTATGATTTATTTATATATCCACATTTATAAAGATGGATACACATCGGATATTCAACTTCGTAAAAAACGGGATCATCAGGCTGCCTATGCCTTCATGAAAAGATTAGTAAAACATTTTGGAGAACCAACGGTTCTCACTACAGACAAAGCGTCAGCATTACTTTGCGCATTTAACAAATTAAGAAGACAAGGGTTTTATCAAACTACAATCCATTGTACAATCAAACATTTAAACAATCTTATTGAACAGGATCATAGGCATGTAAAGAGACGTTTTGCCAAATCCACAGGGTTTCAAAATCTTCGTCATGCTTCACGTACGATAAAAGGTATTGAGACCATTCATGCCCTATATAAACAAAGACGAAGTCTTCAAAGAGACTCCGCCTTTTCAACGTACAATGAACTTCAACAATTACTAGCTACTTCCTAAACATTGTTCCTCATTTACCAACCTGTTTATGCTTTTTTCAAACTTTGCAACAGAACCGTGCTAGCCCTATATGTATCCACACCGAAAACCAAGAAGAAGATTGAAATTAATTCTAGACATTCTTTAATCGGTACTGTAATATGAAGTTGACTTCACGTGAAGTTAACTTCATATTGAGAGGTGATTTATTTGAAAAATAGATTTAAAGAGCTTTATTTATGTTCGTTTCTAATTATTGTAATGGGTTTTTTTGAAATATTTTTTAACCATGCTAGCGCTGATTTTAGTGCGGGATTTTACTCAGGGAATCTAAAGATACTTACAGGAATAATCTTTTTAATTTTTGCTTTAGTTTCTCAAAGTAAATATAAGGCTAATCGTAAACAGTTAGAAAAAGAGCAATCAATGGAATATGATGAGCGAGATAATCTAATAGAAGGAAAAGCTTCTCAACTTACCATGAGTATTCTAATGGTTATGATCATTCTTATGATGTTTCTTACGAAATGGATTACAATTTCAATTGATATTGGGCTAATTCTCATTATAATATGTTGTCTAATTACGAAAAAATTAGCTAAAAACTATTATAATAGTTTTCTTTGAGTAGGAGATTTCTATGAAAAACAGAATAAAAGAGTTGCGTTTAAAACATGGAATAACACAACAAGAATTAGCTGATAAAGTATTTGTTTCTTCAAGAACGATTATTTCATTAGAAAAACAAAAATATAATCCATCTGTTTTACTGGCATATAGAATATCTGTAGTTTTTAATCTATCGATTGAAGAAGTTTTTATATTTGAAGAAGATGACTACTAGTAATATTAAAAAAATAATACAGCAAAATATAAATAATGAATAGAGGTATATATGTTATGATCTTAAAACTATTTATAATACTTTTTGGATTAGTCTTAGTATTATGGGGTACATATAGAATGAAAAAGGATGATGCATTTGTAGGAAAAACGCAAACAAGAAAAAACATTTTTAATTTCTTCATTTTTGGAGAGGCGTCTGGGATGGGGCAATTATTAGGTGGAATACTGTGTATAGTTCTAGGGATTTTAGGTTTTATAATTAAATAATTTGCGAATAAAAAAGCTAAACTATGCAGTTTAGCTTTTTGTGTTTGGGGTCACTATACATGACTATCAAGCTAATAAAATTAACATGGAGGATTCAACATGAATAATCTAAAAAACTTCTTAAAAGAGAACCCTTTTATTAAATATTCTCTATATGTAATATTAGGAGCCGCAGTAGTAAAAACAGGTTATGAATTTAGCTATTTCATTACAAACTTCACATTATAAAACAATAAGTGGTGTTAATTAACATAACACTACTTAACGGTAGTATCCCAAAAAGCTAACTTCTTATCTTTTTCAGATAAAAAGTTAGCTTTTTTGTTTTGGAGTAAAAAGTAGCATAGATTCTTTTAAGACATCAATAGATAAAAAAATCCCTTCACGATTGTGAAAGGATTCAGCATATTTTGAAAGGGTAACTCCATTTTAGAATTTGAGATGAAAAAAGGGTATTGATAAAGTATGATTTCCTGAATAAGTAAATTTAAATTTGGAACATTAGACCTATTATTTATGTTTGTAGGTATTTGTATCACTATGTAAATATTACACGATGTGTAGTTTATATTATACATAATTTAATAATAATGTAAATTTTATAAACAAGGAAGATGATTTTAAATTTTGTCGAAAAACCTACAAATATTTTGTCACATTTTCTCTAAAATTAGAAATAATGATTTACTTTGTTTCTAATTTTTAAATACTATTATTTTGTAAGATTTATAAAATGATGCCGAGGTGAATGTATGGAAAAGAAACAAGGTGAAAAACGATGGTATAGATATTTAATACAGCTAATGGTAGTTGCATTAATTATTACATCTATACCGATGAATGGATTGGCAGAAACGGCACCAGCGTTTACGCCGTCTCCAAATTCAGAACAAACTCCACAAATGGAGGAGAAAGAGAAGAAAGAATTACCTGCGCCACATCCGGATCAGGTGAAGAAGAAGTTAAAATCACAAGCAAAACCCACTGAGGTTGTAGAAGAACGGACAGAAACAGAAAAGGTCTTCGATAACCAAGATGGTACTTTTACAAAAAAGGTATATACAGAAGCGATTCATACAGAAAAGAATGGAAAGTTAGAAGAAGTTTCGCCGACCTTAGTAGAAGCGCCAGATAAGAAAATTGTGACGGAAAACACAAAATTAAAACCAGAGTTTAAAAAAACAGTGACGGATGGAAAGTATGTTCAGTTCCAAGCGGACGGACATACCATTCAATATGAGTTAATCGGGGCAAGTGGTGAGAAAGGTGAAATTAAACCGTCACCAGTAACTGCCACACATGAAAATAACACCGTATGGTATAAAGGGATTTTCCCTCATATCGATCTAAAAAGTACAACGTTCAATGAAAATGTAAAAGAAGATTTTGTACTAAGTGAATATACAGGACATCACATCTTTACATTTGCATTACAGACAGATTTAACTCCAAACTTGGAGAAAGATGGTTCTATTAGTTTCCAAGATGAGAAAAAAGAAAGTATCTTTACATTACCGAAACCGTATATGACGGATGCGAATGTAAATCAAGAATCTGGAGAAGCTGTCACTTCACAGGATGTTCGTTATGATATCCAAAAGACAGATGAGAAAACATATACATTAACGGTTACGGCAGATCCGAAGTGGTTACAAGCACCAGAACGTAAGTATCCGGTAAATATTGACCCTTCTATCAATGTAGAGGATTTTGAAAATGCATATGCATCTACTCTTAGCCCGAATAGAAATTATTCTGGGGGCGATTTATGGGATAGCGGTCAAAATGCTTATACACTAAAAGTAGGAAATTATGACGGTACAACTGGAACAAACTATGCCTTTATTAAACCACAAATTTCAGATTTAAGAGGCGCACAAATTGAAAGCGCAACATTCCATGCGTATGCAGTATGGCATTATTATGGAAATCAGCCAAATGGTGTCTGGTTAGATGAAGTAACAGGTGGCTGGAATGTTGGAGGAGTTAATTGGAATAACAAGCCTGGTTCTAATAATATCGCTCATGCAGATGTAGGACGCGGGCAATGGGCGCGTTTTAATGTAACAAATACAGTTAAAGCATGGGTAGAAGGCGCAAGACCAAACAATGGATTTAAGTTACATACAAATGGAAATGGACAAAACCATTGGAAGAAGTTTATTGCAGCTGAAAACGGATCAAATGCGCCTTACTTAGAAGTACAGTATTCATATGCAAAACCTAATAAACCAAGAGTGCAAGCGCATTCTAACGGAAGTGGCAGTAGTTCAGGTCACTTTAATATGCAGTGGGATGCAGTCCCAGGAGCAACAGGATATAAAGTAGCTATCTTTAATGGATATGACTATGAATATATTCCAGTTGGTAACGTAACAAATTGGACGACAAAGGATAAAAAGATATTCCCAACACCGGAAGAAATTGCGCAAGGGCATTTCGAGTTCCATGAGGATGGAAAAGGGGCAGAAGCGGCAATTAATCCAGGGCCACTGTATAAAAACGCACACTTGGCAGGTAGTCCATATGGGGATTATAGCTCAAGACGCGGATATTGGATTCGAGTAGTAGCAGAATACCCATTTGGGGACAGTCCATTATCTGATGAGGTAGTTCCACATATACCATTGGAGCAAGTCAAGAAACCGACAGGTTCGGCTTATATCAATGCAACCGATAAACAAACAGGATATGTTTCATTAAAATGGGACAGTGTTCCTGAGGCTGCTGGTTATAAAGTATGGGTGTATAATGGAAAAGATTATGAAGCATTTGACATAGGAACTGCAACAACATGGACGACACAAGGACAAAATATTTGGCCGACAAAAGATGAAATTGCAAAAGGACAATATGTACTTCATCATGATAAAAAAGGTGCAGAGCTTGCGTTAGATCCATCACCTGTATATCGAAATTCAGGTGGTCAGTATGCTGGTTCGAAAAACTATTGGTTCCGTGTAACGGCGTATAGTAAAGTAGGTCATGCCGAAAGTGAAATTTCACACGAATTTACGCCGAAGTTTTCGCAAGACTTTGGGTTTATGGGCATGTTAGACTACTGGGCATCCATTGATGTGTTAAACGGTAAAGTAAATGCCACAAGTGGTAACTTCCTGATGGATGAAAAAGATATGTCCTTATCAGGGCGTGGACCAGATGTATCGATTGAAAGAACCTACAATAGTCAAAGTAAAAAAGTTGGTTTATTCGGTAAGGGTTGGTATAGCAGTTTAGAAGAACGTATTTGGAAAGATGCAGAAGGAAACTTACTTCTGACTTCTGCAGATGGTGCGCAAATTACATTTACCCGAACGGGAGATGGAACGTACCAAGCACCGACAGGTGTATATCTAGATATGAAGGAAACATCAGAAGGGTATGAAATTAAGGATAAAGATCAAACCGTTACGTTTTATACAAAAAAAGAAAATTCTGGTCATATGGAATATGTAAAAGATAAGTATGGAAATACGACGACGTATGAATATGATGGTGAATTCCGATTATCTAAAGTGAAAAATGCATCTGGAAAAGAGTTATTATTACAATATGAAGGTGCGAATAAAAAAGTTTCCAAAGTAACGGGACCAGATAATAAAGTCATTACGTTTACTTACAAAGGAGATTTATTGGTTTCTTCTACAACGCCAGAAGGAAAAGCATATCGATATGGGTATGAGAATGATTTACTGACTCATGTATATGATCCGAAGCATACAGATGAAAAACCATATCAAACAATTTACACGTACGAGAATGATAGATTAGTAAAAGTAACGGATCCGTTAGGAAAAGCATCAACATTATCGTACAATACAGATGCAAAAGAAGTGTCTGTATTGGATGCAAAAGGCCGTAAGGCAATTTACAATTATAATGATGCGGGTAATCCGGTTAAAACCGTTGTAGATGCTGGGCGTCTGAACTTAACAACAACGTATGAATATAGCGCAAATAATCTAGTAAAAACAACAACGCCTAAAAATCAAACAGAGTCCTTTACGTATGATAACAATGGAAACGTAACATCTGCGACGGACGCAATGGGAACTGAGAAATTTGAGTATAATAAAAATAACGGTGTTGTAAGCCACACAGATAATGAAGGAGATAAAACAACAGTTGCCTATAAGGCTGCAAATACAGAGGTTTCTGTAACGGATCAAGCGGCTCACACCGCGTCTGTCACACAGCACGATCAGTATGGGAATCCAACGGAAACAAGTAAAGACATTGGAACAGGAGAGAATCTCCTACAAAATCCAAGTTTTGAACTGGATACAATTGAAAAGTGGACACAAGTAGCTAATAATAACCAAGGTTCTTTATCAAAAGATACTGTTCCAGCACCTGGCGGTCTGGGCGGAGCATCTTCACTAAAGATTACAACCAAAGCAAGTACAAACGATTGGGGCTATATCGCAGCAATCCAAGATGTTACTTTGGAACCAAATACAACGTATACATTGAGTGGTATGCTGAAAACAGCACTATCACCAGGAATTGGGGCCTTCTTTAACATTCAGTTATTGAAAGAAGATGGTTCAGCTGTTGATGGCGGCGGTTGGAACGATAATCGCTACAATAAATTACAAGGTGAAAAGGATTGGACAAATCGCCAAGTTACCTTTAAAACAACAGATCAAACGAGAAAAGCAAGAGTTTATTTACAGGTAGAAAATGGCGGAGCTTCTACAACTGGTTCAGCCTGGTTTGATAAGTTACAGCTTGAAAAAGGTGAAAGTTCTTCTAGCTTTAACCCGATCACGAATAGTAGTTTAGAAAACATGATGGAGAATGGCTGTATCCCTGGATGGATTCGGGGAGATGGCACGAGCTGTGATAGTAAAGAAACAGCGCATGAAGGATTTACAGGCAACTCTTCTCTTATATTAGAGCGTAGTCAATATGGTGGCTCAGATGTTGGTTATAGTACAAGAGTAACTTTAAATCAGAAAACAGCGGCACCTTTAACATTGACGGGGATGTCTAAATCTGAAAATGTAGAAAATGATGCCCCTGATAAACTTTCCAGAGATTATTCTGTTTGGGCTGATGTTTATTATCAAGATGGTAGTGGTGAAAATTATCAAGCAAAATTCCCAAGTGGGACAAATGATTGGAACCGTAGCGCAGTATTCATTCCAGCGAAAAAACCAATTAAGCATATTCAAGTGTATCTTTTATTTAGAAACAATAATAAAGGAAAAGTATGGTTTGATGATGTACGATTATTAGAAGGTAATGTCCTTGTTAAAAATGAATACGATAAAGATAGCAATGTAACCACAACATACGATGAAGAAGGCAATAAAAATACTTTCACATATGATACTTCTGGAAATAAGACAAGTGAAACAGATGAAAAAGGAAATACAAAATCATTTGATTACAACAAAGATAATCAACTTGCAAAAGTTACCTTAAAAAATGGGACTTCAGTTGGTTATAGCTATGATCATAATGGAAATACGACTGAAAAATCTGTGATGTTCGGTGGGAAAACACAAACACACAAATATGAATATGATGTAGATAATAAAAATACAGTATTCATTGATGCATTAAATCGTCGTATTGAACATGAATACGACGCGAATGCAAACAAAACAAAAACGAAAATGCCAAATGGCGCAACGATTGAATGGGGCTATGATACCGCTGATCGTACAGTAAGTGAAAAGCGGAATGGAAAAGATGCCTTTACGTTCGAACGTGACGAAAATGGACAAGAAACAAAAATCAAGGACCATGTCAATGGCATGGAACGAGGAAAAACATACGATAATGCAGATCGCATTACAAGTATGACAGATAGCCGAGGCGGAAAAATAGACTGGGCTTATCACGATAAAGCAAATAGTAAATCAGAAAAATTAAAAGAAAAAACGATTACACATGGCGGCCACAGCAATAAAGCATCTTATGATTACAATACTGCAGATCAAAACATTAAAGTAACAGATGGTGCATCTACGTATCGATTTGATTATGATGAAAATGGTCATGTGCGTACGTATGCCGCAGCCAATGGAACAGGTTCAACATTTAACTACGATCAAATAGGTAAACTAACAGATTTAGTCATTGGAACATCAAACCAAATTTTATTATCTGAAAGATATCAGTATGATAAAACGGGTAACCGTACGAAAATTACACATGAAGGTACAGGCGGAAAAGTAACCGAAACAAATTACGTATACGATCCAATTAATCAGTTACTGAAAGAATCTTTACCAAATGGAACGGTTAAAGACTATACGTATGATGGATTTGGTAACCGTACAAGTGTGAAAGTAGCAGAGAATGGAAAAGAAACAAAGTCTGTAACAGCGACATTTAACGAAGGAAATCAGCTTGTAAAGTTCGGAAACGAATCTCTTACGTATGACGCAAATGGGAACCGTACATCTGACGGCAAATACACATATACATGGAATGAAGCAGACCAACTGGTTGCTGTAACGAAAAAAGGTGAAAGTCAACCGTTCGCAACATACAAATATGATGATGATAACCGTCGTATTGAAAAGAATGTCAACGGTGTAGTTACACGTTACTTCTATGACGGTGACAGCATTAACCCATTATATGAAACAGATGGGAATGGAAATGTCCTTCGTCAATATGTATATTCCATAGACGGTGCACGTCTCGCAATGAAATCACAAGGACAAACGCTATTCTACCACTACGGCCCACGCGGTGACATAGTAGCGATGACAGACCAAGATGGACAAGTTGTAGCAAACTATGAATATGATGCATGGGGAAATGTCCTAAAGAGCGACGTAAAAGGAATTGCAGCCGACAATCCATTTGGATATGCAGGTTACATGTATGATAAAGAAATTGAGATGTATTACTTAATGGCTCGTTACTATAACCCAGACCATGGTGTATTCATCTCAGCAGATCCAGACCCGGGTGATGAGGATGATCCTGTTACACAAAATGGGTATACATATGCGGATAATAATCCAGCGATGTTGACAGATCCAGATGGTCATTTTGCTCAGTTTTTAATTCCAATAGCTATTCATGGCGCGAGAATGGCTGCTCCACATGTTATCAGATATGCTGGACGTGTAACAGCTAAGCATTTGGCTAAAAGGCATACTGTTTATGTTTTGAAAAATAGTGCAGGTAAAGTGAAATATGTCGGCAGAACTGTTAATCCAGCTGCTAGAAAATTAGCACATAAAGCAGTACATCGTGACTTGAAATTTACACGTGTTAGACGTAATTTAAATTATTTTGAGGCAAGGGGGATGGAACAGCGCTTCTATCTAAAATATGGTGGAAAAAAAGAATTACGAAATAGAATTAGACCAATAAGTAAAAAGAATAAAAACTATAAATTCTATATGCAGCAAAGTCGTGCGAAATATAAAAAGTGGAAGTAAGTGGAGATTTTATTTTTAATTTTGAATAGAGTAGTATAAAAAAAATCCCCCTAAACGAATTAGAGGGGGATTTTTCAAAATGATTTACTTTTATTTATATTGAAGTAGTGTCATTTTTAATCTAAATAGTATTTGGAGGGGATTTTATGTTTCCATTAGGTGAACAACCTAAGGTTACTAGAGATTTAGTTGAAGTTAATAATGATGTACAAAAGTTGTCTGTTGATGGTAAAACAAAGAATATAGAACTTTTAGGTAAGTTGAAAATTAAGGAATTATGGGTTTTTGCAGTGAATCAAAAGCAGTTTGATAAAATTATGGCGCATGTTAATCCTGAAGTACTATATGTTTATGAAATGAGAGTAGAAAATTTATCGATCCTACAAATGATGTCTAATTTAAGGGAATTATATTTGTGTTGGAATACTAAAAATACTGATTTATGGGACTTTAGCTATAATAAAAATCTTTCTTATCTATTAATAGAAGACTTCTCAAAAGTAGAAGATATAACACCAATAAAAGATGGAGAAAACTTAAGAGGTTTTTATTTAGGAGGCGGGATAACAAAAGCACTTAATGTAAAAACGTTGGAGCCGATTGGTGATTTAGTACGATTAAATGAATTAACTTTAATGAATATAAAGGTTAAAGATCGTTCTTTAGAACCGTTGATGAATTTGAAAGAACTTAAAAAATTAAATTTATCTAACCAATTTCCAATGGAAGAATATGCTAAATTATCGGTGGTATTACAAAATACAGAATGTGAATTTTTTAAACCATATGTACGCATGGAGTCCACAGAAGGAAAGGATATAATGATGATTGGTAGAAAAAGACCTTTCCTTAATTCAAAGACAGACGTTGAAAAAATAAGAAAATATGAACAAGAATTCAAAAATATACAGGAAGAATTTAGAAATAAAATCAAATGAATTTTGTGATTAAATGGAGATAGTAAGATGTTTAATAGAAGAAAAAGTTCAAATTAGAAAAGAAACATGGATTTGTCGAAGAAATGCACTATAAATTGGTCTGAAGGAGATTTATAATGTTAGAAAAAGTTCATGAAAGACAGGAACGAGAAAAACAGGATATAGAAACGCTAACAGCTTTGAAGAAGGCAGGGTCTAATTTAACAAAAGCACATTACCTAGAACATTATTTCTTAGTAGATACTATAGAAATTGCAGAGAAAATAGCAGATGTACTACATGTAAAAGGTTATGATATTTATGAACCATCTGAACAACTTTCAGAAGATGGGTTAAGTTACTATGTATTTATAGTAGGAAAAAATTGTATACCAACAAAAGAAAATGTTTGGAAAGAAACAAAATACATGGCGGAGTTAGCAGTTTTATATAGTGGAACATGTAATAGTTATGATGGATGGGAAACACAAGTTGTAGAGTAATATATAAGGGAAGACTATTCGGTTCTGTTGCAAAGTTTGGATATGCTTAAATTACTCATATGAAATTTTTTACATTTTATGCGATTTTGAATATACCCTGTAATTCATCGTATGTCGAAAAGCCGAAATCTGAGCTCAGATTTCGGCTTCGTTTATATAAGGCATGAATCATTTCAATTCCTTTTATCGTACGTGAAGCATGACGAAGGGTTTGAAATCCTGCGGATTTGGCAAAACGTCTCTTTACATGCCTATGGTCCTGTTCTATTAGATTGTTCAAATGCTTGATTGTACAATGAGTTGTACGTTTATAAAAGCCTTGTGCTTTTAATTTGTTAAACGCGCAAAGTAACGCTGGGGCTTTGTCTGTTGTGAGAACCGTTGGTTCTTCAAACGTTTTTACGAGTCTTTTCATAAAAGCATAAGCAGCCTGATGATCTCGCTTTTTACGAAGTTGAATATCCAATGTGTGACCTTCTTTATCAATCGCACGATATAGGTAACACCATTTTCCTTTGACTTTGATATAAGTCTCATCCAATTTCCAAGATAAATGTACATGCTTATTTTTCTTCTTCCAAATTTGATAGATCAAATTGCCATATTCATGAACCCATCGCATGATGGTTGTAGGATGAACCGATACACCACGTTCTTTCAGAATTTCAGATACATCTCGATGACTTAAAGAAAAACGACAGTAGTAGCCGACGGCTACCAAAATAATATCTTTCCTGAATTGTTTTCCTTTAAAATATCTCATTTAGGATTCTCCTCACTCTGTTTTGCAAAAATTTAGCTTACTTTCAAAAACTTTGCAACAGAACCTGAAACTTGCTACAACAATGTTTTCTTTAAAAACCTCCTCTAAAACGGTTAAAATTTTTTCCAAAACATCGCGATTTTCTTTCAAACCTACACATAACGCTATGTTATATAATTTCCCCTCTATTAGAAGTTACGGATACAGGAAACCGATTGGAAAAAGGGTGATACCTGAAAAAACCAGGTTCAAAAGATTATGAATCTATATTTTGTAAAAAAATAAATGAGGTGAAATTCTGTTAATATAGAAATATTTTTTATTAATTAGGATTATTAAATTTGCCATTTTTCATGTTATGATATTGTCATATCGTAAGACGATTTAGTGGCTATCCTTTCTTTGATACTTTTTGAGGAAGGGGGGATACATATGGAAATGAAGGACTTATTTGATTACTCATTGAGTTTATTGCATGATCCTATTCAGGAAGGCTTGAAGATATATTTCATTGGACTTGCATATAAATCATTAGATACAACCGACAATAAATCAAATAAAAGAACCGTCCAAAATGCCGGCCAGCAAGAAGACGATTCTCAACAAAAATAATGTTTTAGCAACCAATCGTTTTACGATAACAGTTACTAGAAGAGGTGTTAGCGCATCTCTTCTTTTTATTATGGACAATATTAATCCAGTAATACTACTGTAAGTATAACAAATTCCTCGTTAAAAACAAATAAATGTGCAGTTTTCCCAGAAAACAAGGAATGCAATTCCAATGATTAGCAACGTTTTTTAAATTCATTATATGCAGTTAATAACTAAAGTATAGCAACTTGTTTTTCAAAGAACCTTCACTTACTTAAAGTCGATCTATTAAGTAATTATAGCAACTTACTTATATTATCCCATTTTCAACTTATTGCCCCTTCAAAAGGTACACCTTTTGAAGGGGTTTTTATTACTTCGTATCCAATGATTGGATTTCAAGAAAGAACAATCCGTCTAACCAAGAAAACAAATTTTTTTGATGTACTCAATAATCCTTCTGATTTTCCTATACAGCGTGAAAATAAAAAATATAAATCATACATTGCAAAAGAAGGAGATACCTGAACAAGAAAAGGAAAGGTAACAAGTTCGAAGTTAGCCAATTCTACATCATATATAAATCCATACATAATGTATTAGTCTATATAAAAAACCAGTGATATCAGCATATAAATAGGATATCACTGGTTTTTTGAATTTAACATTTTGTATCTTTTGTAAAACTCATGTTTAATTTATTAGCTGCTCCATCCTTTGTCGCAAACTAAATCCCAAGTTATGATGTGGCATAATGAAGATTTTTTCTACTGAAAAAACTACTATCATTTAGACAAGTTGGGATTACACTTGATTTATCCAAAGATAATATTGATTCTATTTACGAACAAATAAAATCACCTATGTCTCTAAAACCACCTACAGAACATCTAGAGGAATTATCCAAGTTAAATGATGAATATAAATCCATAGCACCAAAATATCAAGAAATATTATTCGATTTTAATAGTGACATAATAAGCGGTCGAAAATACGATCCAGAGTATATAATTAAGGGGCTTGAATATTTAGTGCCTAGATGCGCAGACTTACATTACGAATGTAAAAAGCTAAAGAGAAAATTCAATAAATATGAATAAAGTTAAGATGGTTCAAGCCGGAGGAAAGCACCTTAGGATGTCTTTTCTTTATTACTTCAATTTGAAAATTAATAAAAAAGACTAGCATATACTAGTCTTCTAAATAAAGATTCGAATGATTTTTAATGTTTTCTGGATACAATTCAGCTAGCATTTTAACTGGACTGTCTTTCCAGAATTTACTGAAAGGTGTGATCATCTTTTTCTCTATCATCCATTTCTTCACCCCTATTCTATGTAATTCCGATATAGAAATTGAAGATGTTTCAATTTCATTTCGAATGATTGTTATCGCTTCTCCTTTATTCATCCAAGTCTTATTTGGTGCTTCTCTTAAATCCCACGGTTTAAATTGACCTGGAAATGCTGCGTTTAACATTTCATATGGACTATCTCTAAAGAATTTGTTTAATGGGGTACGTAATCCTTGTTGTATTACCCAATGTAATGAATATTGTTCCTTCATATCCTCTGTAGATAAATTCAGATTTTGTACTATATCTCTAAAAATCTTTAAACTTTCTTCTTTACTTTTCCAACAATTATTTGCCCCCTTCTTTAATTCCCATGGCTGAAATTGATTTGGATACGCCTCATTTAATATTTGATACGGACTAGAATTCCAATGGATTTGAAGAGGAGAATCTAAATATCTTTCTTTCAACCACCTATGATCAAACGTATTTAACAGTTCTTCTCTTGATAACTGTTCTTTTTCTTCAATCCAATAATATAAAACTTCTAATGCCTTTTCCTTTGTCCAATAGTTTTTAGGTGTACTTTTGAATTCCCATGGTTCAAATCGATTTGGAAATGCTGCATCTAACATTTGATACGGACTATCTTTAAAACAAATACTACACGCACCACCTAGTTTCCATTTTTTTATTAGTTCCAAATTCCAATTATCTTTAATCTCTTTCTCATTCCATTTCAAAATATCGTTAACTAAATGACGTGTTAATAATTTTATTATTTCTCTTTGTGTATCTTCCTTCCATGTCCCTTTAGGAAAAAAGCGCCTTTTCCCAGATAAAATCTCTTCATAAATCTCTACAATCGTCTGTTTCATTAGAATTTCTATCTCCTTGCCCATACATGAAAGCGCTTTATTTAATGAAGAGAACTCTTCCCTCATATATTCTAAGTAAAAGAGTTTCTCCTCACTATCATCTATGAATTTGTTTAACTTTATTTCTTCTTTATATATATTTGTTTTATATAGCTATCTTCAATCATTCATTGGCACATCTTGAAGAGTTCACTGAATACCGCCCTCACATAGGCAATACCACTCCTTTTAGAAGCGATTCATCTTTCATATGGTGGCCTTGTAACATGTAATCCTCCTTTCCTTATTACAGTTTTTCATTATATAAAAGACACTGCATAATATCGCAGTGTCTCCTCATGTATTTTTCTTGTTCTTGTCCTGGGACATCTGCTAATGTGCATGTTAATGATGTACTATATTTTTCAGCATATTTTATTGTTTTACCAGGTACAGAAAGTTCAATACCATCTTTCACTGTATTGTCATCACCAAATGCTAAAATATGAGTACCAGTACCTTCTCCTGCTTTCGCAGATATAATATTTTCAGCTATCCCTGTTCCTTCTGATGTTAGATTAAATAAAGAATTAACAGATGATTATTATTACATTCATTATAAGTATGTTTTTTAAACGTTAACCCATTACAACTAAAATCCAGAACCCAAATTTCGGTACTTTTTTGGTGTAATAGGTTAGTTTAATGACCTGGAAATTTTAAGCAACAAAAAAAACCAATCACTTGAATTTGTTAAGCGAACGAGATTATATCATCTATTAACTTATAGACTTTTTTTCTAGTAATAGTTCAATGATAAAATTAACTTGTTTATTGGGAGCACTATAGTAAACTTCATTTCCTCTTCTATAATTCATAATTAATTTTTGGGATTTCATTTTCATTAAATGTTGGGAAACTATAGATTGAGGGATACCTAGAATTTCTACAATTTGATTTACATTACATGATCCTCTTGTCATTAATTCTATTAAAATTGTAATCCGTACCGGATGAGCCAATACTTTTAAAACTTCTGCACTTTTCACATAAATCGACAAACTCAATCACATCCATTTTCAATATTTTTCAATGCATAGTCCACCAAGAATTTATTTAATTTAATTTGATAGCTACCAGACACCGGAACCTTATTTTGTTTTGTTAGTTTGAAAGCGATGTGGTTGGTCCCCGTTTAGTAATCTTTGCAAAAGAACCTTCTTTTCTTCTATCTTAAAACAATGCTTTATCTCTTCCTTAATAAACCAAATAATCCAAAAAAGATAACTAGAAGCCCCATGAATATAAAAACAATTGTTTTTATAAAGTTTTGTTTTTGATATTGTCTTAGTTTGATAATGTTCTCTGTATTATTTTGACTTACTTCATCGTTTACTCTCTCACCATAAATGAGTAAACGATATTTACTCGAAGTATATGGTTCACATGTAAGTAGTGTAGCCTTATCCTTCCCTTTCACAATTGCGAGTTTTTCAACTTGCTCTGGATAAATTACTTCTTGACCAGTTACTTCATAAGTTAATTTCTTTCCAAAAATATGAATATAAAACTTATCCCCGTTCTGTAGTTGATCAAGATGCCTAAACATCCTGGCACCATGATAACCACGATGACCTGCTAGTACTGTATGTGTATCTTGTCCACCAATTGGAAAGGCGGTCCCGCCAATTTGACCGACTCCCATACTTAGATGCTCCTCAGTCGCACCTAAATAAATAGGGAGCTCTTCGTTAATTTTTGGGATGATTACTGTACCTAATACATCATCTTTCTTAATGAAATTCACAAGAGTGGTATTCTTCTTTTCATTACTTGTAAATGGATCTTCCATATGAAAGGTTGGCCCTTTTAATGATCCATTATAAGCTTCCATTGCCTTAAATCTCTTACTAATATTCTCGTCTTCTAATTCGCCCACCTGTTTCTCATAATTCGTTATTTCTGTTTCATAAACACGATGATTCATGTAATTTGCAACAGTTGGATATAGAAATACCCCTAACCCTACAACAAATAATACCGCACTTATTAACACTTTTTTCATAAATTCACCACGCACTAATTCTAGTTGTTTACCTCTTTTTTCTTTCTTCTTCTCATTAGGATAAGGAGTACAACTATAGTTAAAATAGCTATTGGGACAATTAACACCCACTCATCGAACATAGATGGTTTTGCAATCATTTCTTTTTCTTTTTCTTGTGGTTCATAAGGAATCCGGTGTCCTCTCACTAACATTCTATGTGTATTGACCCCATAAGGCGTACATGTAAGCAATGTCGCATAATCCTGATTCTCCACAACCATTAAGTCCTCTACTTCACTCGGTAAAACCACTTTAATTTGATCAACTTCATAAGCAAGAACCTTATCTAATGAATGAATATAAAAAACATCTGATTCTTTCAGTTTGTCTAAATCGGTAAATAACTTGGCTGAAGGTAATCCCCTATGTCCTGTTAACACCGTATGTGTACTTTCTCCGCCTACTGGTAAAGAAGACTTCTCTAAATATCCTACTCCGCGGTTCAGAACTTCTTCAGATGTTCCTTGATAAATGGGAAGTTTCACATCGATTTTAGGTATTTCAACATATCCCATGACATCACCAATATTTAACACGTCCGCATAAGACTTTTGATTCTCTTTTGACTTTTCCGCAAATGGATCTGAAAGCGATTGTGTGGATTTCTGAACTTGTTTATTATATTCCTTTGCCTTTTCTTCACGACGTTCGAGTTCTTTCTTTTGAAGTGATTTTACTTTCGTATCAAAAGAGCTTACCTGAGAGTAATGTGTTCTTGTTGCTAACCAGTTGCTTACGGTTGGATATAAAAAAATACCAAGCCCTAATACAAATATAAACCCAAAAATGATATTGCGTTTCATAGTGCCCCCTTTAAATCTGTAAACATATTGAAAAGAGGGAAGCGATTTGCTTCTCCTCTTTTCACAGTTCACCGGTATAAATTTGTAATGATTTAGTTATTTGCAGCTTTTCTTCTGAAGAAAACAAATGCTGCTGCAGCCATTAATAACATACCTACTACAGAGAATAAGATTGTTCCCATACCACCTGTTGAAGGAAGGATCCAACCACTCTTATTATTTTCTACATTTAATTTAATTGTTTGATGATCTGCATCAATTGTTACATTGATTGGATCTCTTAAGATTTGGTAAGAACCTGTTGAACCATCTTCTTTTGTATAAGTTGGTGCTTTTGTCTCAACGATTTGGTAAGAACCGTAAGGGATATTATTCCATGTGATAACACCATTTGCGTCTGATACACCTTTTACTGGTTGACCTTGTACGACTACAACTTTACCGTCTTTATCACGTAATTCAAACTCTGCACCCGCTAATGTTTTTCCATCTGCACCATCTACTTTTGTTAACGAAATGCTACCATTTGTTGGTACAACAATAACTGGTTTCGTCTCTTTCTCACCCGTTACATCATTTTTGTTTGTAAAATCAATTGTTGCTGTATTTGGGATTTCTGTTCCTGCCGGTACGCCTTCTTTAATTTGTGATTTAATTTGTAAATAGAATTCTTTTTTACCATCTAACTTTGAAAAATCTTTTACAGTAGCTGTTACTTTTTGTCCATCTACAGTTACTTCTACAACGCTTGCATCTACTTGTACACCATCAATTGTTACAACTGGTGTACCTTGAATAACTAATCGATCATCCATTATGTCTGTTACCACATAATTTTTATAATCCTTAATATCTTCTGGAATTAATGTTTTAATATCATAATTGTAATCTTTTAACGGATTTATCGGTAAAAACTCTAAATCGTTATTAATCTTTTTATCAATTGTTGGTTCTTCAAAGTTTTTCACTGCTACTGGTACGACAACACCAGAAGTCATTGTACCGTCTGCGTTAATTGTACCTGATTCTTTAATAGAGAATGGATATTTTGTTGAGTCTAGTACATATCCTGTTGGTGCCTTTGTTTCTTGGAAATAGTAATCGCCGTATTCTAAACCGTCTACACGAATTTTCCCGTCAGTACCTGTTACTAAACCTGTTTTCACTTCTGTGCCATTTGCTTTAAAGATAGAGAATTCTGCACCTGCTAATGCTTTATCTTCTGCACCTGTTTTTGTTAATTCTACTGCACCGCGTTTAATTTCATTCTTTGGATACATGTGCACGTCATAGTTTAACGCAACACCATCTTTGCTTGTCATTGGAACGTCAACTGTATACGTATTTTTGTTTAAGTTAACATGTGGTGGACCAGCAATTTCTTTTACTTCATAGCGACCTAGTGGTAAATTTTGGAATACCACTTGCCCGTTTGCATCTGTTGTTACTTGAATTGGAGTTGCATTTGTTACTGTTTTTACTGCTTCCGTTGCGATTTTTCCATCATTTGTAATCTTTTCAAATGACGTAATTTGCTTAATTTCAAATGTTACACCCGGTAATGCTTTTGCACCATCAGGAATTGTTTGATTTGCAGAACCGTCACCTTCTGCACCTGGCGCTCCATTTTTTTCTTGTTCATACTTATGGATTGTTAAAGTACCAGTCGTTGGAGTTGCCGCATTTGCAACCATACTTGGCAAGTTTGAGAACATTAATACAAAGATGAATAATAGACTTAAAATCTTTTTCATTTTCTTTTCCCCACTGTCTCTATAAATTTTTGAATCTATTTATTTCTATTTCTCTTACGGAGAAATACGTATAACGCGATTATCATAAGTAATACACCAATTCCATAGAATAAGGTGGTTCCAATTCCGCCTGTTTCCGGTATCACCCATCCTGTTTTGGAGTTTTTCACTGTTAGTTTTACCACTTCTCCGGATGTTGTAATATTAACGTCTATTGGATCTCTTAAAAGCATATAATCATTTGGTGCTTTCGTTTCAACAAGCTTATATGAACCTAATGGGAGATCCTTAAGTATCAGTTTCCCTAATTCATCCGTAGTACCACTCGCTATTACTGAATACCCCGTTGAATTGTCTGATTCATATTTCCGAAGTTCAAACGTTGCGCCTGAGAGAACTTTTCCTGTTTGATCGTCTACTTTTGTAAGTTCAAGTGATCCAGGTAGTGCTTTCATTGCAACCCCTACCCGTAATGGTTCTACAGCTAGAAGTCCATTCGTTGTTACTGCAAAGGAATTCCATGCAGCACGGTCCACTTCAGGTGTCTTTTCATCAAAAAGTGCTGCGTCTACTGGTAAGGCTGGCGCTTTTGCCTCTACGTCAAATTGAATATCTTGTCCTTCTAACCATTGGACGCCATCCTTCATGACAATCTTGAAACTATGAATATCGTTCCAATTTGTAACCGCACTTGCCAACATCCAATTTGGATCCTCTGCACCAGCTGGGTTTGGTTGTGGTGTAGAACCGACCGAATAATCTACTGTTGCGTATAAATCATCACGTTTTGGGTTTTTGGACTTACTATAGTAAACCGTGACCTGGTCTTGCCATTTCGTTCCCGCAAAGCTAATAGGTCCTTTTAATGTCGTTTCAAATTTACTACCTCGTTCTGTGGTATCCGTAATTCCTAAATCCCCTACTGACGGTAATACATCTAGAAACATAAACTGCTCAATAATTTCATTCGTTGTATTCGTTAAATTGAAACGATACGTTACATCTCCATCTGGGTTTGTATGCCCAAATAGTGAGAAATCACTATCTAAACTACCTTTTACTTGTTTTGTAATTTGTAAGTTATCGTTCTTTATAATCGAATACTTGTTGGCCGACTTCACACGAGGCTGAGTCGTATTTCCATTTTTATTTACATCATTTGTATCTGTTTCTAGAACCGATTTTGTATAAACATCTCCTTGAGAAGTAGGTACTTTTAGCCCTGTATTCGCTGAGAATCCATACACTTGCATTTCTAAATTTGACAATGCTGTTCTTGTGACATCCACATCAAAACTCGCAGTTACTTTTTCTTTAGGTAGTAAACGCGAATTATCAAAAGTGAATTTGATTTGTTGTTGGCCGTTAACCTCACCGATCACTTGATATTTCGGATTATCTGAATTCTTACTGTATAACATATTGGGTTGGTCCAGTATATTGACCCCTTTAGGTAATAGGGCAACAAGTTCCAGTGGTCCTCTAATATTCGCTTCTGACGTAGCATCATTTTGGAACTGAATTTCGATACGATTGTTTCCGCGTTGTATGTTTGAACCTGTCGCTAACGGTTTGTTTCCACCATCTACAAACTGAATAGAAGATTGAACAATTGGTGCCGTATCAAAAGTGTTAATAATATTGACGTGTCGATTACCATGCACGGATGTATCATCTATTGGTGTAAGTGCTACTTTGGTGCCATCATTTAGCTTAAATTCATACTTTACACTATTTGTAGTAGTCCCTGTTGCACCTGCATACACATCATAATAGGAGTAAACTTCGGTGTTCATTTGACCCGAGGCATTTCGGTAAATCACACGGTAAGCTTGTACATGTTCACCAGCATTTTTACCGAATTTTGATACCTCAAACTTCTCCGTCAATGTCCCAGGATCTCCAATAGGGTATTGAATTTGATATTCTTGTTTCCATTCACCATTTACTTTTAATTGAATAAAAGTATCCGGTAATTTAGCAAGAGGATGTGCTGGATTGCTTGCATTATAATATGAATAGGGAACTTTTAATTCAAGATGTGTCAAATCTAATTTTGGATCAATCGTATACTCCATCATATAGTACGCGTATCCTTGATCTACAATTTGTTGCAAATCAGGATACTTAGCGTTTGGATCAGAATTGACTGTGTGTAATAAACCATACGGATGGATAGCTATATAATTTCCGAACTGCAATTGAGCATCATCTGTAACAGTTGGTACATACCCCAAATTCACATTGCTTGTATAACCGCCAATTCCATTTTGCGCTCCTGCATGAAATCCGTAAATCCAACCCCCAGGTGTACCAGGTTTATCAACATCACTACTCGCGATCCCTACTTTTGCTGTTCCTGACGCACTAATCGTTGGTGTAGTAGCTATATTCCCATAAGGTTGATACGTTGCGGTAGCTTTGTTTTCAATTTCTGAATTATAGGCAATATTAGGGTCGAACAACAAAATTATTTTCAACTCTTTTTCAAATAAGTTCCCATTTACGCTTACTTGATCTTGCTGAGCAAACGTTGGTGCATCAAATTCCCAAGTGACCGTTCGATTGGTTGCATTGTACACGCCTGTAAATCCTGGGTCTTGTACATAATCATAAAAACCAAGTCCAACAGGTAGTTGTTCGACAATACGAATTTTACTATTTTCTTGGATGTAGCTAAGTCCTGCAGCTGTTTTTGGGATACTAACTTTAATCGTCCAACCACCTAAGTCTCCTTGCATTGGAGGGTCATTACTCAAAGTCCATTTGCTATTTTGGTATTTCTTTGTACTGGTATAAGCTTTAGAGATACTAACAGCTCCATTAGAAATAACCATTGTCGTTTTTTTACCGGAATTCAACGCTGCCGCATACTCATCTACTTTAATCATCGCATCCGCTTCGAGATTCCGTATATTATTACCTTTATCGCTGACAGGTGTTTTCCCTAGCTCTGGAACTGCTTGAATAATCGTTTTATAAACTTGTCCAGATTCTAATTTTGTGAAATTGTAAGTTAATGTACCTTTCTGCGCATCATAGATTGGACTCACACCCGCAATTGTTAAAGTTGCATTAGGAACACCATTTTGAATCTGCGGATAGGTCACTGGTACTTCAGGATGTTTTGGTAGGTTCACGACGAGTTTGCCATTCGTCAAAGTTGTCTGGGAGCCTGTTACTTTTACATTCAGCTCAAAATTAGCTGTTTTTCCTGAAAGTACTTCTTGTTGTAAAGAGTTTAAATACAACTCTAGATTTGCTGTTTCTGATGTTGCGTTAAATGCTACTGCTGTTTCTGGTGTAGCGTTAGATGCTACCGCTGTTTCTGATGTTGCGGTAGATTCTTTTGCTGTTTCTGATGTTGCGGTAGCAGCACTAACAGCTCCATTTGAAATTACCTTTGTTGTTTTCTTTCCTGAATTCAACGCATCCTTGTATTGATCTACCGTGATACTTACATCTGATTCTAGTTCAATGATGTTTTTATCTTTATCACTGACAGGTGTTTTTCCTAATTCAGGAACTGCCTGAATAATAGTCTTATAGACTTGCCCAGATTTTAGTTCTGGAAAGGTATAAGTTAATGTACCTTTCTGCGCATCATAAATTGGACTAACCCCTGCAATTGTTAAAGTTTTATCAGGAACACCATTTTGAATCTGTGGATAGACCACTGGAACTTCGGAATGTTTCGGTAAGTTCACAACGATTTTTCCGTTCGTTAGTGTGGTTTGTGATCCCGTCACTTTTACATCTAACTCAAAATCGGCTGTTTTTCCAGAAAGTACTTCTTGTTGTAGCGCTTTAAAATTCAGTTCCAAATTTGGTACTTCTGACGTGGCAGCTACTGCAGATATAGCAAATTGCTGAAAAAACAATAGCACCGACATCATCAGAATTAGCGCCTTACCAACATACTTTTTCACTGTGAAAATTCCTCCTTCCAGAGAATTTTAAGATTATTTTAACGATTTACAACTTTCCCCCTCCCTTTATTTAACTTTTGTGATGGTACATTGTTGCCTGTCACTTGAGCTATGTTTTTGATTGTGTTTCCTGCCTGATCTCACATGATTCTCTTCTAGAATGTAACGAATTTTCCATTCGAAAACTGTTCCTGTTAGAAAACACAGGTATCGTCTCATGTTGATTTACCTTCCATCATTTTTACCGAACTTGAATCCGATTGAATGATTATAGAAGTGGCCGAAGCACAGCGTCATCGCCAATAAGTTTCATCTGACACAAGCATCCATCATCAAGGTCATTGAAAATCCACTTATATGGATTTCCAATGACCTTCTTCAAAGGATTTTACCAGTATGTGGTACTTTTATCATTCATAGATATTTCCTTTGTCAAAGTAAATATTGTTTCTTTAAGTTGACTTCACAATTTTAACCTTCTGGTTACCTGTCTCTTCTGCTTTCAAGTTTGCAATATTATAAATGGTCTTAATTCTATTTTTTTGCCCTTTCATATATTCTATTTAAATTACTCTGATGTCCCCGCGAACTCGGTTTAACTATAAAAGTAAATAAGTAACATAACATCTGTATATATTGAAAAATTCTATAGGTTAGTGCCTCTTCTTAATTCGTAATCTTTGATTTTTTCATTTTGGTCAATCTTATTATCTTGTTTTCTTTCGTAGAGAGTGGGATGGAATTACAATACAATATTTGAACCTTTCCTTTGTCGTGTAATAGTAGATTTCGTACGGTTAAGAGAACAAATAACAAAGTTGGATTTTATTTGTTCATCTAGAAGTTTCCAATACTCCCCCAACATCTTAAAATCCTAATTTAACTACAAAAAAAGCTAAGACACTCACTTGTGATACCAGTGAATGTCTTAGCTTGCAACAAAAGGAAATTATACTTGAGATTTGCCCATACAATTCATAAAGAACACATTTACACTTTACTAAAGATAAGAAAAGGTTTCTATTTCCACCCCCTAGTACTTAAAAAAGGAAAATCACTAGCAAGAAACACCTTTGAAATATCGATATAACTCACTAAAAACTAGACTGTTTCAACAAAAAAGAAACTATTTTATCCCCAAATAGCTTCTTTTCTGTTTATAATCCTTTTTCACGTTGCTAAATTATGTACAGCCATGACATGGCTGGCGTAACAATGCTGTACATAGGAATAGAAGCAACTTGATTAATAGTTACTTTTAAGAAGACACGGGGGAACGGGGAAAGTGAACTTCTCAAATTAGTTACCTCTATTCCTACAAACAGCAGTTGCTTATTATTTAAATTTAATCTACTCACTATAGTTATATAAAAATATTTTACTTATACTATATAACTCAGATTACCTAATCAACTATTACTTCATTAGACACCTTAATCCTTTAAATATTTGCACCATCTTTTCATTACTAATTTGATAATAATTTTCTACACCGTTTCTTTCCACATTTAAAATTATTCCCCTCATCTTTGATAGATGTTGAGATGTTGTTGATTGTCGAATACCTAGAATTTTGGTTAAGTGTTTCATGTAATGTTTTATGTTTAATTATTTCATTAATAATTTTCAAGCGTATTAGGTTCACTATTAATTTTAACAAATATGCATCTTCTTCATACATCACACTTTGGATATCTTAAAGTAACAATGTACTCATCATTCTCCCTTACTTATATTAGTTTATTAATTTTCTTTTTAGAATCGTAGCATGTCTATCTAAATAAATTACAGATACAAGGAATTCGGCACAAACCATATGAGAAACATTACAATTACTCATAATATGCTCAACCATAAGATTCTTTTTCTTCTTTCTACCTTAGAGAGGCAATGTATTAATTCGCAGCACCTCTTTAAACCTTCTATTATTATGATGATAACAAGGTATCAAAACTTATAAAGCCTTTTTTCTTCTCCTAACAAGGGAAAAAAAATAACATTTCCATACACATATTTAATATATATTCAGG
>NZ_JBALMG010000128.1:0-3288 GCF_036963225.1 Bacillus sp. JJ783
TATTTAAATGTAATATTGTATTGTCTTACTATCTATTTATAACTCACACACTAACGAGAAAAGGGAACTCTATATGAGTTCCCTTTTCTATTGAAAATTAAAAAACAGAAATATAGCACTATGCTAAATCTCTGTTTTTCTTCTAAACTTTACTTCTCATCTAAGAATTTAAATGTATCTTTAAATTCATTATCTGTTACTTTAATATCCGCTTCTTTCAATAGATCATTGATTACTTGTTGTTTCCATTTACCTGTCGCATCTTGTAGTCTTTGTTGTTCTAAATCTTTTCGAATCGAATCTTTCACTTCATCAAATGGTTTCAATTCTTTTTTATCCGTCACTTTTATAATATGATAACCAAAAGATGTTTTTATTGGCTCACTTACTTGTCCTGCATCTAATTTATACGCAGCTTCCTCAAATTCTTTCACAGTTTGACCAGGAGCAAAACCAGCTATTTCTCCGCCCTGTTCCTTTGAACCAGTATCTTCCGAATATTGTTTCGCTAAAGCAGTAAAATCTTCACCATTATTTATTTTCTCCTTTACTTCTTTCGCAGTTTTTTCATCTTTCACTAAAATGTGACTTACCTTCATTTCTGGTTTATGGTTATCTTTCACATCTTTATCTGTGACAGTCGCTCTAATCGCTTTCTCAAGTGCAATTTCTGGCTTCATTCTCTCTTTTAATTCATCTTCATTTTTTAATCCTACTTGCTCTAAAGCAACTTTAAACTTGTCACCCATTTGTTCCTTCGCTGCTTCTACTTGTTTTTTAGCTTCTTCATCTGAAACTTCATATTTATCTAGCAATGCCTTATTTAACATCATTTGAGATAAAGTACTTTTTCCATATGTTTGCCTTAATTCTTTACTTAACTCTTTCTCTGTCACGTTTCCTACTTTTGATGTTGCAACATTTTCTGAGGAACCACACGCAGACAATGTTAGCGCCACACATGTAATAATAGTTCCCATAAATAGTTTTTTCTTTTTCAATTCAAATACCTCACTTTGATAAATGTATATTAGGAACTATACAGCGCTATTGTGAAATTAATGTGTTTTCCGCAAGTATTTCTCTTCATGTCAGAGACAAGCTTTATTAAATACAAAAGCCGGCATGAAGCCGACTTTTTAACATCATTTAATCTGTACATGTTCTTCTTTGATCCATTTGTTCCCACCTATATCTACATAGCCATCTTGACGATTCCAAATACGATAAGGGACCTTCCCATCAACCGCACCTGTATCATTCCCGTTTGGTCCATCATGCGTTCTAATTTCATATCCAGGTGTGTATTTTGAATATGCATAAAACCATTGCACATTAAAATGCTCTAACTTAGCCCATTGTTGTTCACTACCTAAACAAATCATATCTTTTTCGCCACCTCCCCAATAACCTTTATAGATTAAATATGGGATTTTTTTCGTAATCCTTCCTGTAAACTGTGGGTTCGCAGGATTTTCATATAAATTAATGCCGTATCCATCATTATATTTTGAAACTGCAATACCAATTCCATTTGGTTGCTTACTATCTCCAATACTAGATTGATTTGTTTGATTTGAACCTATAAACCAAGAAAGATCTTTATTCCCAATCAATTGATTCAAATCACATTTTCCAATACCAGAAACATTTCCTGAATCAGTATATTGCCAAATGTCACAAGGATATGCTGGTTTATTCCCACCGTAACGAGGAATCCAAATAAAATCAGCATCAATATTGCGCGCTCCAAATGATACATACGTGTGATGTCCTACGTATAAACCAATTTTTTTTGCACCTAATCGGCGTAATTCATCAATAAATGCTTGAGTCCCGCCTTCCATATCTACCATTGTTTGAACTTCTACATCTGCCACCCAAAATTTAGCGGTTTTATCACCACGATTCCAAAAATCTTGCGCTTCTTTTTTTGCATCTGAAATAGATATAAAACGGCAAAATGCATAATTCCCAAATGGAATACTACGTTTCTTCATTTCTTTTACATAACTTTGATACATAAAATCGACCGTATTTGAACCATCTTGAACTCTAGCAATAACTAAATCTAGCTGAGACGCTGCAATATCCCAATTAATATTTCCATTCCATTTCGAAATATCTACAATATAACCCATTACTAATCAACTCCTTTTTATTATCTTATTCAAAGCTTGTATTATTGCTAGACCCATATGCCTAATAGCAAGCTTCTATAAGACAAATAAATATATTTTCATCATTTTTTAAAACTAAATAATTTCTTTTTATCCATAATAAACAAGTTCTTCTTTTTTACATTTGTAAACGATAGACTTACGTTTATTTCACACTAAATATTGGGATAAAATTATAAATAATGTACATACTATATATAAGCAATTTTTGCTTATACTCATGAATGACCTCCAAGATTTTTTCAATCTCCCTGTAAAAAGGCAGCTAAAAAAAGCTGCCTTTTTACAATTTATTATATAGAGACAAGTTACTTACCGCTTATTCCCTCGTATTAGTCTGTTTTTAAGCTTTTTATAAACATGATATATATTTTTTTACAACACTATTTTGATACGTACTAGAAATTACATCAACTCATACAGTATATGTAATAATCAACTACAATAAAAATTACATATTATATTAATATGTCTTCCTAATTAAAAGGAAATAAACATATAACCCCTGTTATGTAAGGAGTTTATTTAATGAGAAAAATCCCTATCGTATTCAAAGTTCCCCCGAATTCAAAGCTAAAAGTTACATTCTACGGTCCTTGTAACGAAGTAATTACAAATGTATCTTTAATTAATCAACTACTCACCCCTACCTGCCAAACTGTATCTCAATATCCAGACTTTAAGAAATATATAATTGAAGTCCGATCATTATCAAATTGTTAATCGTATAATTTTATGGTTTATCATTTCGAACAGTACGATAACAAAATAGTAAAAAGAGCCGCATCTTTCAAAAGAAACGGCTCTTTTTCATTTCACAAAAACATGACTTCATTAAAAAACTAAAATAACTCATTAATTGATATTCTATTGATATTTTGTTGATATTTTACACATATTAATGAAATGAGCATATATTATCGTATGGAGATTCTCCACTCATAAAACCTATCTTTTTTTGAGCATACTTTATTTGTATGCTCTTTTTTTATTCTTTACTTAACGGATTATCTTGTTAACATTTCCAAATATCCACCTAAATAAACATTGAATATTTCAAATTTCTCCTTATTATGCACTATGAATATAAGTTTAATAATTTATCTGT
>NZ_JBALMG010000129.1:0-6665 GCF_036963225.1 Bacillus sp. JJ783
TAATTTTCGTTGTAGATATTGTATGCCGGAGGAAATATTTGGTCGTGATTATGCTTTTTTGTCTAATGATAAAATTTTATCTTTTGATGAAATTGAAAGGATTACACGTATTTTCGTTTCTTTAGGTGTCAGAAAGTTACGTATTACTGGAGGAGAGCCTTTACTTCGAAAAGACTTACCTGAACTCATACAGCGATTAAACGCAATTGACGGAGTAGAGGATATCGGTTTAACGACAAATGGATCATTACTTAAAAAGTTTGCTCCTGATTTATATAAGGCCGGTTTATCTCGCGTGACAGTTAGTCTAGATTCTTTAAATGAAGAGCGTTTCTCTTATTTAAATGGAAATAGAAGTAAAGTAAAAACAGTTCTTGCAGGAATACAAGCTGCAGCGGAAGCCGGAATGAAAATTAAAATGAACATGGTTGTTCAAAAAGGGAAAAATGAACAAGACATCGTTCAGATGGCAGAGTACTTTAAAGAGAATAAGCATATCCTTCGGTTCATTGAATATATGGATGTCGGAAATTTTAACGGATGGGAATTAGGCGAAGTAGTTTCTAAGCAAGAAATAGTAGAGATGATTCATAAAGTGATGCCGCTTGAACGTATTGAAGCGAACTATCCTGGTGAAGTTGCGACACGTTATCGCTATATCGGCAGTGATGAAGAAATAGGAATTATTTCATCTGTAACAGATTCGTTCTGTTCATCATGTACGAGAGCGCGTATTTCCGCAGAAGGAAAGTTGTATACATGTTTGTTTGCTTCTAAAGGAAACGATCTTAAAGAATTACTTCGCTCTGGATATACGGATGAGGAAATTACTGATATTATTCGTGACATTTGGAATAATCGTTCAGATCGCTATTCAGATGAACGGTTAAGCAATACGAATAAAAAAACAATGCCGAAAATTGAAATGTCGCATATCGGCGGCTGAGAAACTACTATGAATGTAGATTCTCTTTGTTAAAGTAAATAGTGGGAAATGTGCAAGTTTTGTACACTTTCTATGCGTATAGTAAAAATGATGATTGATATTTCTGTAAGAGATATGCAGAGAGATTAAGCAGCATTCAAAAATCCTTACGATATTAAGGGTTTTTGGTGCTGCTTTTTTTAGATGAGAAAAATGGAGGAATTGGTTATGGCATTTCATAAACCGGAACAAATCGCGGCGCTTGTGATTGAATCCGGTGTTCAAAAGGTAAGGCAACCGCTATCCGCAATGCTTATTCTTGGTTTTTTAGGAGGAGCATTCATTTCGTTAGGATTTTTACTTAATATTCGGGTTCTAGGTAATGTACCAGAGCAATGGGGAAGTTTAGTCAATTTTATAGGAGGAGCGGTTTTTCCTATCGGACTTATGCTCGTTGTTTTAGCAGGAGGAGAATTAATTACGGGAAATATGATGTCGATGTCCATGGCACTTTATGCACGTAAAATCTCATTGAAACATGTATTAAACAATTGGGCTTGGATCACTTTAACTAACTTCTTAGGTGCACTTTTCGTAGCGTATTGTTTCGGTCATCTTGGCGGGCTTACTGAGGGGGCGTATTTAAATAAAACGATAGCGATAGCTCAAGATAAGTTACATGAATCTTTCGGAAGAACGTTAATTTTAGCAATTGGTTGTAACTGGCTCGTTTGCCTTGCGATTTGGTTAGCATATGGAACGAACGATTTGATCGGGAAGATTGTTGGAATTTGGATTCCGATTATGGCCTTTGTCGTAATTGGATTTCAGCAAGTAGTAGCAAATATGTTTGTTATTTCAGCAGTTATTTTTGCGGGGCACCTTACGTGGATGGATCTTGCGAAAAACTTTGTTCCTGTTGTTATCGGAAATGTAATTGGCGGAGCTGGATTTGTTGGATTCGCTTATTTTTCTTGTTATCAGAAACAAAGTGTTATCGAGAAAGATGTATTGAAAAAATAATAGTATATGAAGCTGATTTTTATATGAAAGGAAGGTTACCTCATGATAGAGCGGTATTCACGACAACAGTTGTTCACTCCTATTGGAAAAGAAGGACAAGAGAAGATTAGAAATAAGCATGTGCTGATAGTGGGGGCAGGCGCATTAGGAAGTGCAAGTGCCGAAAGCTTTGTACGTGCTGGTATTGGAAAATTAACGATTATTGATCGTGATTACGTAGAATGGAGTAATTTACAGCGGCAACAACTTTATGCTGAACAAGATGCGATAGAAAAATTACCAAAAGCAATCGCAGCGCAGAATCGTTTAAAACAAATTAATTCAGACGTGCAAATTCAAGCTCTTGTAATGGATGCAAGAGTAGATAATATGGAAGCTTTATTAGGTAGTGTCGATGTCATTATTGATGCAACAGATAATTTTGATATTCGATTTGTAATCAATGACCTGTCACAAAAACACAATATTCCTTGGATTTACGGTTCTTGTGTCGGATCGTATGGCATGAGCTATACAATTATTCCGAAGAAAACACCATGTTTACATTGTGTGTTGAAAAGTGTTCCTGTTACAGGAGCGACGTGTGACACAGTTGGAATCATTAGTCCAGCTGTTCAAATCGTCGCTGCCTATCAAGTAGCAGAAGTATTCAAAATTTTAGTAGAAGATTATGCAGCAATTAGAAAAACTTTTTTAATGTTTGATATATGGAGTAATCAATATCATTCTATCAAAATAGAAAAAATCAAAACGGAAGGCTGTCCTTCGTGCGGAACAAATAGAACTTATCCTTATTTATCATACGAAAATCAAACGAAGACAGCTGTTTTATGCGGAAGAAATACAGTTCAAATTAGACCGGCGCATAATAATCATTACAACTTTGACGATTTAGAAAAAGTATTAGAAAAACACGGGAAAGTAGATCGAAATCCTTATTTGCTCTCTTGCCAATTAGAAGAGTATCGCATCGTCATTTTTCAAGATGGTCGTGTGTTTATTCACGGAACGAATGAAATTCAAAAAGCAAAACAACTATACTATCGGTTATTAGGCTAATAGAAAGGGATTGGTAATGATGGAAAGAAGAGTACCAATTACAGCTGAAGAGGCTGTTCGTAAAGTGATGGAATTTGCTCATTGTGGTGTGAAAGAGCTAGTACCACTTGAATTAGCATATGGGCGAACATTAGCAGATGATTTAGTAGCTGATCACGATGTTCCTTCCTTCGATCGCTCGCCATATGATGGATTTGCTATTAGGGCAGAAGATACGTCGCGGGCAAGTCGTGAAAATCCAATTGTATTTGAAGTAATCGGTGAAATTGGAGCAGGTTCTGTATTCCATAAAGAAGTAGAAGCATTTCAAGCAGTTCGAATTATGACAGGGGCACAAATTCCGAAAGGATGTAACGCAGTTGTCATGCTAGAACTGACTCGTCATCGTCAATATGAGAATATCGGAAAAAGCTATATGGAAGTGAGGCGCTCATTTAAAGGAGGGGACAATATATCCTTTCAAGGTGAAGATGCACGTAAAGGAACCGTTCTCGCAAAAAGAGGTTGTTACATTAATCCAGGTATTTCTGCTCTTCTTGCTACATTCGGTTATAGCGAAGTGCCAGTAGCGAAAAAGCCTATCATTGGACTATTAGCGACTGGGAGTGAGCTTCTCGATGTAACTGAAGAACTACAACCTGGGAAAATTCGAAATAGTAATACGTATATGATATCGTCTCAAATTCGAAGAGCAGGTGGAAGAGTAAAATATTTCGGGAAGTTTAGTGACGATTTTAATACGTGCTACGAAGCAGTGAAAAAAGCGTTAAGTGAAGTTGATATGTTAATTACAACTGGTGGTGTTTCGGTAGGAGATTACGATTATTTGCCAGCGATATACGAAAAATTAGGCGCATCAGTTCTTTTTAATAAAGTAGCCATGCGGCCGGGGAGCGTCACGACAGTAGCGCAATTAAATGGGAAATTGTTATTCGGATTATCAGGTAATCCATCTGCTTGTTACGTAGGTTTTGAGTTATTTGTAAAACCTAGCATTCGTACGTATATGTTTAGCGAAACACCACATGTAAAACGAGAAAAAGCAATGCTCGGAGAAGATTTTCTAAAACCGAACCCATTTACAAGATTTGTACGAGGTAAGCTGAAGTATAACGAAGGACAACTAATCGCTTATCCATCAGGATTTGATAAATCTAGTTCCGTCTCTTCATTAGCAGAATCAAACATTTTTATTGTACTACCGGGCGGTACGAGAGGATATAAAAAAGGAATGTTTGTAGACATTCTCTTATTAGAAGATAACGAAGGCAGTAAATGGCCTTGGACATTCCGTAAAGTAGGGAGAGGTTTTGATGGGACAAGCACGATTTGAAATTGTAGATATTCCGATTGTAGTGGAAGAAGTAACGAATAAGGTAGCAAGACGAGAAGCAGGAGCGATTACAACTTTTATTGGAACGGTAAGAGAATTAACGAAAGGAAAACGAACGTTACATCTTGAGTATGAAGCATATAAACCGATGGCAGTAAAAAAGCTTACTGAAATTGGAGAAGAAATTAAGAAACAGTGGCCGGATGCAAAAATAGCAATCACACACAGAGTAGGACGATTAGAAATAATGGATATTGCCGTTGTCATTGCAGTATCGTCACCACATCGTAAAGTAGCGTACGAAGCGAATGAATACGCAATTGAACGTATAAAGAGAATCGTCCCAATTTGGAAAAAAGAATTTTGGGAAGATGGAACGGAGTGGATTGGAGATCAGCTTGAAAATATTCCCTATCCAGAAGGAAAACCAAAGAAAGAAGAATGAGAGAATGATTACAATTTTACTGTTCGCAAATTTACGAGAAGAAGTCGGCTCAGAGAGATTAGTAATAATAGAAAAACGAGAGATGAACGTTCATCAATTGAAAAAATGGCTGAAAGATAACTATCAATTACAGACGCTAGAAAAAGTTATGGTAGCAATTAATGAAGAATTTGTAACGGACGAAGAAATTGTAAAATCCGGAGATACTGTTGCGCTTATACCGCCTGTAAGTGGAGGGTAATTCTTTCTATTCGAGTATCAAATCTTTCATACGTTAAGGAGGATCATTATGAGTGAATTTTCGCATTGGAATGAAGAGGGAAGAGCTAAAATGGTTGATATTTCTCAAAAAGATATTTCAACACGCACAGCTGTTGCGCAAAGTACAATTTCTTTATCAAATGAACTATGTGAAGCAATTCAAAGTGGTGGATTGAAAAAAGGTGACCCGCTCCAAGTGGCACAAGTTGCTGGAATAATCGGTGCTAAAAAAACAGCGGATATTATTCCGATGTGTCACCCGATATTAATCCAAGGAACTGATTTTACGTTCCATTATGAAAAGAAAACCGATGGCTATGAGTTGATCATACGAGCAACAGTAACATGCAGCGGGAAAACAGGTGTAGAAATGGAAGCATTAACTGCCGTATCGATTGCCGCTCTTACTTTTTACGATATGTGTAAAGCTGTTGATAAAACGATGGTCATGAAAGAAACATATTTAGTTCAAAAAACGGGTGGGAAAAGCGGAGACTTTTTTCACAAGGTAAAATAATTACAATGGAAGGAATGTGTATGATGATTACTCACGAACAAATTATGAACGCTTTAAGCCATGTAGAAGATCCAGAGTTACACAAAAGTATTGTGGAATTAAACATGGTAAGAAATATACAAATTGATGGTACGGAAGTTGGGCTAGAAGTAGTTTTAACAATTCAAGGTTGTCCGTTGAAAGCAAAAATTCAACAAGATATTGAAGAATCTCTTCGAAACATTGGGGCATCAAAAGTTTCTTTAACATTCGGATCGATGACACCGGAAGAAAGAGCAGCATTAACAGCGTCTTTAAAGAAAGAGGCTAGAACAGAAACAGGCATGCCTAGTATGCTTCGGCCTGATTCAGGTGTACGATTTATTACTGTAACGAGCGGGAAAGGGGGAGTCGGAAAATCAACTGTGACGATTAACCTTGCTACTGCTTTAGCGCGTATGGGGAAAAAGGTTGGGATTTTAGATGCAGATATATATGGATTCAGTATCCCAGCTATGATGGAAACAAATGAAAAGCCAACAATGATCGACCAAACCGCAATTCCAGTCGTTAGTCACGGTGTTAAAATTATGTCGATGGGATTCTTTACAGATGGTAATAACCCAGTAATGTGGCGCGGACCAATGTTAAACAAATGGATTCAAAACTTCCTAGCGAATACGCACTGGGGAGAACTAGACTATCTTCTTCTAGATTTACCACCTGGAACAGGAGATGTAGCAATTGATGTAGCTGCAATGATCCCGCAGGCGAAGGAAATTATCGTTACAACTCCTCATAACGTTGCTTCATTTGTCGCTTCTAGAGTAGGAGTAATGGCAAAACATACGAAACACGATATTTTAGGTATCGTTGAAAACATGGCATATTACGAAGAACAAGATGGCTCAAGAAACTATCTCTTCGGAAAAGGCGGCGGTGAAATGCTAGCAGAACAACTACAAACAGAAGTAATTGCTCAAATACCGTTTGCAAAACGTGAAGAAAATAATGGCTCATGTGTCTATGATGAAGACTCACTTGTTGGAGAGATTTTTGCGTCTTTAGCGGAGGATATTATTTATATAGGATAGGTTTTCTTAAAGATAGAGGGGTTAGGATG
>NZ_JBALMG010000130.1:0-23417 GCF_036963225.1 Bacillus sp. JJ783
ATTTAATAAATTCTATTTCTTATTTTAAATATAAATCATATTCTGATATGATATATACATATCTAAAATACTAGCAAACAATAGTTATGGAGGTGTCCTTACATGACACAAGATTTATTGTTCATTACAAAACCTACTGTAACGACAAAAGAGGCAGCCGGCTTATTAGGCGTAACGGTACAAACAATTTTACAAAAAGAAAAAGATGGATTAATTGAATGTGTATATAAAGATAACTGGAAGCAATTCGGTAGTAAGATTTTTTATTTAGAGGATATTGAACGTTTAAAAAATATTGAAGAGGTTGAAGGATATAGCACAAAAGAAGTAGCTGAAATTCTCAATGTAGCACCATCTACAGTTTTTACCTATATCAAATCTGGTAAATTACCTGCTTCAAAGATTGAAAAACGTGGAAAAGAAGTATATATCATTGATAAAGATGACCTTGAAACTTTTCAACTTACTTATGAAAAAACTACATCAAAAGAGCGAAAAACATTCATTACTAAGATTCAAGAAGAAGAGATATATTTATATCAATTATTAACACATAAACATACCGGAAAAACAGCTAGGGTAATAGAGATCAATGGAGCAGACGGCAAGATTCTTACAGAAGACGAAGAAATTTTCCCTCTATCCACTTATAAGGAACGTGATTACTCCTTTGAACCTTTCCATAAACAAGCGGTAATTACGAAACGTGGTTATTTATCTTTTTCATTTAAAAAACCTCAGCTATTTCATTCCATCACTTATAATCTAATAAATTTATTTTATAAAGAGCTAGGTGTCACAAATATGCGATTGAGTATTTCATCTGATACTATCAAATTAGAAATTAAACCTTTCGTATTACAAGTTGATCCATTGCAGTTTCAAGAGGAGATTAAATACTTACATTCTCATATGAAATCCGGCACGATACTTCCACACGTAGAAGGTATTTACTTTAAAAGTAATGTAGAGTCATTAACTTTTCATGCAGATCATGAATTCAAGCAAAAAATAGTGCAAGTGGCAGCGGATGTAGGTATGGGACAGGAAGAATTCTTATTACAAGCTGTAAAATCTTATATAAGAGATTTAGAACAACGATAAACATTTATTAAGAAGAAAAAGCGTAGGAATTGAATCTTTCTACGCTTTTTAAAATATTCAATTTAAATACTCATTTCCATGAAATCACCACATGCACTATCAGCTTAATAGGAATGTATGTTATTTTAAATAAAGACAATCTTTGCAGAAAAACCATATATAGTAAACATACTTAAAGGAGAACAGTACATGATAAAACATATACTCAGTTTCATACTTGGAACATTTGTTATGATAATTGGTTCCTTTTGGGTTATTCCCTACACCCTCGAAGCAATTGACAGTAATGTAAGCTATATTACTCGTGACAAAAAGTATTTTAGTAAGCTATATGAATATGACATTAAGCTGTGGATAATAGCAATCCTTATATTTTGCATTTTTTCTACTATTTCTGTTCTTATATTAAAGTTACCTAATTATAATAGGAAAAAAAGCACTCATATAAAAAAATATAGTCAAACAAATCAGCGAAAAAAAGCAAAGAGAAGGCGTCGTAAATAATTGTTTTCTTATGTTAGGGTTTTTACTTCCAAAAATATCTTAGCGTATAATATCCGCGTTTTGACGTTGGTACCCCTTGATGGGACCACTATACTTAATTGAAACTCATCAATTACTTTAATTTCGCATTCTTCATTTATAGTATCCATTTTCCTAGTGGAAATTTTCCGAATGTGTAAGTTTGAAAACATCACGCTCTGGAATGTGTTTGTATAGCATGTTTTCTTCTTTGACAAGAATATCATAAGAATGATAGTCGTGTTCAATCGAGCCGCCAAAATCTCTAATGTCAATTGATCCAATGAGCATCTTATTTCCGAATTTAAACGATACTTTTTCACCTAATTGGAACTTCATTGGTGGAAAAGCTCTATCTTTTTTCCAATACATGTGTTTCACTCCTATCATTTTTTAAAAGCCAAGATACCGATATTAGATAAGCTGGTGGGATCCCTTAAAGAAATATTAAGGTTGTTTAATTTCGATAAGCGAATCGTTAAACATAATTCAGCGATACTATTCCATATTATATTTAATATGCTTTTTCAGTTCACTAGGAGCATCTGATTTAACTGCTACATAATTATACTCTTTTTCAAACCCCGTAAAAAGTATCACCTTTTATGGGGTTTTCTTTTTTAAGATTACATCTGGAATAACCGAGTAAATATTTATAACTAATAAAATTATCGATAAGATCGGCGCTTTTTCATGCAACCATTAATGTACCGCTATCATTTCTACTTAAGAAATTAATAACCTAAAAACGAAAAAATGAGCTATCTTGTTACAAGTTAGAACAAATTTTTGTTCTATGTTAGGTTGATGGGCATGTGGTGCCACCCTTTATTGTGTGGATTTAAAATAAAGATTAACTGTTTATAAAAAAGTTGCAACGCTTTTTCTCTTACAAAATAAAAGCATCCGAATGGATACTTAACTATACGCTTCTTTTCATGTACTGCCATACACTTATTAAAGATTTATTTTTCAAATCTTCAATACCTAAGTATTCCTATATTGCTTAAACAAAAAATTCTCAGCAAATTTTTTTACTTATTAAACGGTAGTCAGTTCCTCTTTAAGCACCATAAAGCAGGTTTCTACTTTAATCAATCTCCTTTCAAAATGGATTCCTTTTGTTTCTTTGTCTTTTTCAATATGCACCTAATTGATTTAAATCTCGGAATTATACAAATAACTTTGACTATAATTGTAACTTATTGTGAAATTATATACATATAAAGGGACTTTTCGGGTGATTTTAGAAGAAGTTTGTATTCCTTTTTCACATAACAATAGGATTTGAAGAGGGAGAGACAATAATATCATGAAAAATTTGAAGAAAAAATCGGGGAAAATTTTATTAGCAACTGGATTAGCATTTTCTATGTCAGCTTGTGGTGTAACTGATAACAAAGAAAAAACAAATGCTGAATCTAGTAAACAACAAAACAATAATAATAGTGATTCAAGCAATAATAACAACGATAATAACAAAAACGGGAATTCAAACAACTCTAACAGCAATAATAACAATAACAGTAATAATAACAATAACAGTAATTCAAACAACTCTAATGTCAATAATAATAACAGTAACAGTAATTCAAACAATTCTAATGGTAATAATAACGGGAATAACAACACTAATACAAATAATGAATGGGACACTAATAGTAGTAATAATAATTTAAATAATAATTCTAACAATAATCAACAAAAACCTAATCAAAATCAAGAGCAACCGGCTACCAGCGTAACTTTAGAACAACGTGGTGTTATTGTTACTGTTCATAAAATTGAACAAGCTGATAATATAGTTCGCGTGAAATATACAATTAACAACACTACAGACCAAACTATATCTTCTGGTGCGCCTATGGCTAAAATAGAACAAAACGGACAAAGTACAATGTCTTCAGATTTCAAAGGAAACTGGGATCAAAGAGGATACATTGCGCCTCATACAAGCGTAGATGGAACAAACCTTTATACATTGAAGAATATAACTAATGAATTTGATTTTAAAATCGGACCAAATTTTGAGGATTTAAAGAATAACAAAAGCTTGGAGTATTTTGTTTTAAGAGTAAAAATGCATTAATGAGAAATAAAATAATAGAAGATCAAACTAGATAGTTTTTTCTAGATTGATCTTCTTATTTTTTTAAGGGCTATTACTTTCACTGCAACTCATTGTATTGCTTATACTTCATTAACTTTATCATCAACTTCAATTTGATGTCGATGTGGTACTTCTCTTAAATTAACTCATATAGTTTTAAAAAATATAAAATGGTTTCTTCTATTTGTACATTGGTCTCACTATAAGGGATATCTACAACTGGTAATCCCAGCCCCCAACAAAAATTTCGTTTTATTTTGTCTCGTAACATTCGCTTTCTCGATCCCTTAAAACCCCCAAAGTACTCTGATTTCATATATTTATAATGTTGTATACCATTATATTCAATAACAAATAAAGGATATTTCCCTTGGCAAACAACAAAATCCATTCGATAATCATACTCAAATCCAAGTTTTTTAAGAGATAGTTCTTTAATAAAAACTATATTGTGTTTAATTAGAAATTCTGTAATAAATTCCGCTCCATTAGACTCTTTATACTTTCTTTTGCAGCTAGGACAATTTTCCCCATCCTTTTTGATCTTAATGGGGGCTACCTTCCATTCATGCCCACGAAAGCATACATGTACCCCCTTAGTCCTCATTGATTTATAGGGTCCAATAAAAGTAATATCGGACCTATTCTTTGCTAAATAGTCTATATATTTTTGATGATTAGGTGATATCTTCTCATCTATCTCTTTTCTTATTAAGTGTGAACACCATACATATTTACTATCCTTATTCTCTTTATTAATGACATAAGACTGTATTAAGTGAATGTCTTTATTCTTTTCAAGATTTTGAAGATACTCTTTGTATTGAGTTAATTCTGCAGGTCCTCTAGACTGTTTTTTATAAAAATGTATACAACCATAATTATCCTTTACTAAAAGAATTATTTTTCCTCTAAACACCATAATTTTCATCCTTTTATTAAAAGTTGTATTAATTTAATGAAAATTCATCATAAAAAAATCAGTACTCGAATCTTTGTATAATCCTTCCCCTATTTCCTCCAACTTACAACACGTTTGCGGTATCCTTGCCCTATTCAATCAAACTTGCAACACGTTTCTAGTATCCTTGCTCAAATCATAATAAACATGGTATATCCAGCAGCTTAAGTCTTTTAATATAATATTAAAAAGTGAATGTGCATAATCGCATATCCACTCTCCCCATTTATATACTTACCTTCGCTCCTCCAACATCTTGTTTTTTAATTAAATCTAAGTAAAAATGTGAGACCGTTGTGTTGTAATAAGGAGAAATAAAAATAAATGATAGATTAAATGTAAACATTCCGATAAATGCGGCTAATAAAAACCAACCAATAAATGATAACCAAAGAACAAATAACTTTAGCTTTTGTCCTTTCATTATTCTTTTACTTTCTCTCAATGCTTCACTCGCTGTATAATCAGGATTCTCTACTAATATGTAATACGACATGGAATAAGAAAAATATTTAATAATACCTGGAACAATTAATAAGAGACTCCATAAAAAAAGAAAAATAGCTTGCAGCACCCCCAATTTCATTGATTTAAACAAATTCTTCTTTTTAAATCCCGAAAATACATCGTCTACCTTAGCATCTTCTTTTTTCCCTAAGTGTAAAGTAAAAACAGAATATCCATAATTAAAAATACCTTGTATGACACTGTAAATTAGGAAACAAACCCCACCTAAACAAATATAACTTAGAATAAGTACAGCAAGTGCTGTTGGATCTACTTGTGGTTGCCCACCAATTGAATAAATAAATAACACATCCGGGCCAATTATCCCGATAAACAGTACAAATATTAAATACATGAAAGTGGCGATTGCTGATGCACTTAAGGTTGGTACAAAATAGAATAAAGCTGATACTCCTATACCTACTCCCCATTTCCCATCTAACGAATTAAGTGCTGCTTTCTTAAAATTTCTTGTCATACTTGTATTCCCTCCTTTTTTCTTATTTTGCTTTACTAAAAAATAAAAGAACTTGTAGCAGGCCCCGCTACAAGTTCTTTTAGCCAAATACTTTAGCTCATCGAAAAATTATTTATTCTACATAATCGGGGGTAACGCCTAAAATATGGTTTGTTAACATAATTATGAATTTTTGTTAAAAATTCTATATTTTTAGACAAATAATTCTCCACTTTTTTACTTATTTTTTATTTTCATGTAGTTTTATCTATTGAAAATAAGTATAAAACCTCTGCACTATTTCAATCAAAAGATTATTTAATTAACATTAAATGCAATATTGACTTCCTGTTTATTAACATTGGTGTCTTCTTTTATATGAATTAGTTTAACTGCTTTATCTATTAACTCTGTTCTTAATTTTTAAAATAATAATCACATCGCTTTTCAAAATAAAATAATTAATTACGGTTTTACACTTTCTCAATATTACAGTATCAATTTTCTTATATAATTAAATTATTCTCTTTATTTATTTTATGTATCTGTTCCCTTTGAACCCTACTATTATAGGGTTCCTTTTTTATAATCATATATTTATTAATTAATTTATCAATTTCCTGACTTAAATAGAGGACTTTCGTATGACTAAAGCCATGTTTATTTACCAGTTCTACTAATTCTAATCTTTTATTTTCTATTAGATCATTTAACTTCGCCACTAACATAAACTTTTTTCTTTCACACTCCCCCTGAGCAAAATAAAAAAGAGCTGTTCCCAGCCCTGTATACTTAAAAAAGTATGTATTGTTGTAGTGTAAAATTTTCCATATTCTATTATAAATGAATATACATAAAGCGAACAATAGTAATTTTAGTGTATTAATAAAGAAAAAAGCAGCAATATTTCATTACTGCTACAGCTTCTTTTTAAATTCATTATTTATAAAAAAATATTCTTCCGATCCATCAGCTTCACCATACCAAACTTCCAGCCTTATAATATGTGCTGCTACTTCTTTTAAAATCACATCCATAAATAATGTAATAGGTGCCACGTTATGTTCAGTATCTCTGTAGTTCTTTAGATTGGCTATAAATGACCATTCATTATCTTTTAAATTTGTATAATACTCTTTCTCTTCTTCCCAGTTTCCTATGTGCCACCTCATATATAGAAAATCATCTTCTGCTAATGCTTCATTTATCTGTTTCTTTGTAAATGGAATGTCTTTACTATGATTAACTTTTAGATATTCTTTAACGAACGGAAACTTTAAAACAGCTTCTTCCCAGCTTCCTGTATTTATTAATTCCACCACTCCTTTATATTCATCCTTTATAATTACTTTACCTCGAAAGGCTGTACACATTTCAAAAGACAATTTTTTCACCCTCTTAAATTCATTATGAATTTAATTAACATATATACTTAACTACACAATAGAAGGTTTTAGAAATCGTATTACGTTCCCCTTTTCACTAAATTCACTCTCATTGTTACAATTCTTTGAGGTAAGATCCACTATATAACTCTCTGAAATTTTAAAAGTTCTTTCCTCATTAAACATTGTCAAAGGTACTGATACTCCAACATTATTATCTAAATGGCTTAGTACTATTACAGGGATAGTTTCACCTTTTAATAAATCAACATATGAGGTCTTAACTTTATAATACTGCCCTTCTAAAAAATGCATTTTTCCGTTTATTAAATCCACTGCAACGCCATTATTACAATACGCTAAGCTTTGATTTGAAAAATGAATATCGTCCGATACTTTAATAAATTTCATTGTTTTATTATCAAATATATAGTAACCATCTCTTACTACAAAAAGATTATGTGGATTGATAAACTCTAGCAGATAATGCGTAATTTCAAAGCTAGTATCTCTCTCAATCATTTCTCTGTATTCTACATAAAGTTTTTCTAACTTTTTAAATGTACTTAGTTTGATCCCCTGATTTGGTCTTGATGCAAGTGTTAAGTCATCTAATACCCATTTAGCCACATATGTTGACGTTGGAATCATTTACAATTTACCCCCTTCAAAATTCTATATATGAACATATAAACTATTTAAATTTAATAAATTGGGCTCTACTTAAAGTATAGGCAGAATCTATTTAATAACTAAGATAATTCTCTAACTTTTTCATATTTACTTCTTTTGAACTACCCCCACTTTCACTTCGTTTAGAAGAGGGGGATTCCTAAGTAAAGAGTTCTATCGAACTCTAATTTATTAGGCTATCTCCACAGTCCTTGCGGTTAGAAGCCTTATCGCTTCATTCTTTAGATTGATACTTGCGTTAATATCTCTATCATGGTGTGTAAGACAAGAAGGGCAGTCCCATTTACGTAAGTTTAGATTTTTAACGTCTTTGTTTTGATATCCACAACAAGAACATAATTGGCTTGAAGCAAATGTTTTCGATACGACAATGATTTGTTTGCCGTACCATTTCGCCTTATATTCCAGCATAGTTCGAAACTGAGACCATGATACTTCACTAATTGCTTTTGCTAAATTATGATTCTTTAACATCTTCGATACTTGCAAATCCTCTATACCAATAACATCGTGGTTCTTGATGATTTCAGTCGAGATTTTGTCCAAGTAATCTTTTCTAGCGTTTGTCATGTATTCATGGATTCTAGCTACTTTTACCCGCTGTTTATTCCAGCGAGAAGAGCCTTTCGTTCTTCTAGAAAGAACACGTTGTTCTTTTGCCAACTTCTCTTCTAATAATCGAAAAAACATCGGATTTTTATAGATTGTTCCATCTGACAAAATGGCGAAATTTTTTAGTCCCACATCCATTCCAATGTAAGAATTTGTTTTCGGAAGTTCTTGCACCTCTGTTTCAACTAACAATGACACAAAGTATCTACCAGAAGGGTTCCGTCTAACCGTAGCATTTAAAATACGTCCCTTTACTTCACGACTTTTGGCAAATCGAACAAGACCTAGTTTTGGCAATTTCATTTTGTTTCCTACAACGGCAATGTTTTCATTTGTTTGTTTTGTGGTGTAAGATTGTACGTTGTTCTTCTTAGATTTGAAACGGGGGGCATTGTTTTGTTTTTTGAGAAGGCGTGTATAAGCATCCGCAAGGTTGCGAACAGACGACTGAATCGCAATACTATCCACTTCTTTTAGCCAAACAAACTCTTTCTTCATGGCAGGGAGTTTGGCAGAGCATGTACCATATGTTAAACCTTTTCCTGTTTCTTTGTATGCATTATTCCATAGAGATAGGAAGTGGTTGAATACAAAACGAGAGCAACCAATCGTTTTATTGATTAGGGTCGCTTGTGCTTTATTTGGATAGATACGAAATTTATATGCTTTATTGATCATTATTCCTTTCACCCCCATTTCGATATGTGTCTATTATACAACAAACATACATTCGATATGTAGTGAAGTAACAGTTTATGAATGTCGAACAATTAAGGTGGCTTCCTGCCATCCCTTGTCTGAAGCCAATTCATCTCCCACCTACTCACTTCGCGTTCCTTGAGGAAGGAGTCTTCTTGCCTAAAATGATAAATTATAATTATCAAACTCCTACTATGAAATTTTCAAGAATCAAAAACTAATACAATTTGATGTAGCTATTTGGCTGTATAAAAATAAACTAACTACCGATTAACTGGATTTACACTTTAAAAAATGTACAAATTGTTCCTATTATTTCGAGACAATTGAAATATTTGAAAAGAAAACCCTACACAGAAAATTATATATGGATATATATAGCGATTATGATTATATTTTACGTAATTACGTGTGAGATTCTAAATGATATTTCCTTCCTTCCAGGGACAGTATTTCCTTGATTACCAAATGTTTAAAGATATATTAAACATTTGGTACGTGAAATTTTATAAGGAACACTTTAGGAGGTATTAAGCACATGACAAATGTTGTGTTAATTATAAGGAATTCAGGTTTATTAAGATCTATGAATGAAATATTAACTAATTCTGAATCAGTAGAAAAAGTGCACGAATTACTAAATAAGGCAAAAACAAAAAATACACTGCCACACGGTCTGTTATGGCATTGGACGGATTTTAAGTGGGAAATGCCAGAAGAACTAGGAGAAAACATAAACGATACTAAAAATAGCGAATCTATTTTACTATTATTTTATTGGCTAAATTGCATTGGAAATGAAAACTATTATTTAGCGAGAATTGAAGAAAGATATGTTATAGATGGGCATGATCCATTAGATACATGGGGTAATTTACATGTACCATCATTAGATTTATCCTTAAATGTTTCAATCTCCTTTGGTTTTGAAAAGGAGGATACAATATGAAAATACGTAATATTTACCGTCATTGTTATGGAACTGCAAGTATAGATAAAATTCTTCCTTCAATAATAACTAAAAGCATTTTGGATTTTTTTAAAACACAAATACTTTTAAGAAACAATTCTTTATTAGGTTATAAACACATCTTTGATTTAAAATTGGAAGATAATTATTTGGTATTAAATTATCAACCAGAAAGCCCAGGTTTTGAAATACGTTCCAAAACGAATGTAATAGTGGATAGCCTTCCATTAGCACAGCGTATTTGGATTATTGATAACGGTAAAAGTTTTATTATGATGTTACCTACGGATTATTGATAGAAATTAGACTACACACTTATTTTACTTAGTAAAATAAGTGCTTCGAAATAATACCATTTAAAATACCGGTTCTTATTAGAGCCGGTATTTTTATTATGTATTAAGCTTTAGTTTAGGATCCATTAATTATAGGATAGCCTGTAGATATAACACACTCCCCTATAGTTAGGTTACTTAGATTTTTTTAATTCCTTGTTTGCTTTATCTATTAACTTAGAAGCAGTCTCTAATCTTTCAACCCCACCATCAACTTCATATTCTTTACCCTTATCTAAACCACCTTGTATGATTTCCACCCCATCTTTTACATGAATCATCGCTAAACCTACATTATGTTGTACTGGGTAATCTTCTACTTCATACTCTAACTTACTTATTTTGTCCACTAACTCTAAATAAGGTTTAGATAATTCTTTTAACTCTTCTGACTTTTTCTTCATTGACTTGCTACTTTTTACAATACCGTCTATTTCTTTAGATTGTTCAGAGAAATCTTTCATTAAATATGCTAGGTTCTTACTGAAGTCTTCTTTTTTATTCTGTTTAACAGAAGCTTCCATTGCTTCATCTTTCTTAACCTTAGTCTCACATCCAACCCCAGTTAACATTAACATTGGAACTACTACAAAAGATAAAATCTTACGTTTCATTGACATATACCCCTTTGTTTTAGAATGCTTTTTCTATTCTTCCCACTTTTTTATTTGTTTCCATTTTATTCGGCACTACGAATATCGTTTATTTTACCTATTTTCCTAATGTTTCAGCAATGTCTTCAATCTCTTTTAAATATATATCGTTTACATCACTTATCCCCTCTAAATACTTGTCAAATGGTTCGTTCATACCGTCTGTAGCTTCTTTAAGTTTAGTTGAATCTTCTTGTTTAATAGCGTCTAATTGCTTATTAAAAGATTTATCTATCGCTGTAGTTGCTTGAGATACCTTTTTATGAGCATCTTTATATTTTGAGCTTGGTGCTAATCTTCTCATTTGTGCTGTAACTGACTTTGCTTGTTTAAATTTCTCTTCAAACTCAGCTTTGGATGATTCAGAACTATACCCCTTTTCCTCAGCTATAGCTAGATCTTCAATAATAGTGTTAAACTCTTTATTTAATTGGAGTAGGTTTCCTGCATAAATGTCTTCCTTTTTTGCATCATCTTTCGAAACAATAGCGTGCTCTTCATCTATTGCATTAATTCCACAACCAACTCCTCCTACTAATAGCATGAAGGGTAACGCAAGTTTTAGTGCCTTTCGTTTCATATCTCTCCCTGCTTTCTTCAAACTCATTTTCTAGTAGTTCAGAAGATAACAAAATTACCACTGTATTAATTTATCTTACTATTTGATGTTTTTCATCATCTCGTTTGCTTCGTCTATCTTCTTAGAAGCCTTAACTACTGCATCATTTCCTATTTCTATTAATTTCCTATCTTTTAATTCTAGACCGTCTCCAATTGATTTAAGTGACATATCTAGTAAACCCATAGCAGTATCCATTGTAAATTGCACATCTTTATACTTTTCGTCATGCTTTAATTTTTTAACCTTTTCAGATGTTTCAAGTAATTCTTTAGAAGCTAAATCAAATTCTTTCTTCTTCTCTTCTACTGATTTTTGGCTTGTTAATATGTCACTTACGACTTTTGACTGCTCAGAAATATCTTTCATCAAGTAGGCTAAGTTTTCTTCATAGTCTTCTTTCTTATTTTGCTCAATAGAAATTTTACTGTCTACTTGCCTTTCATTTGTAGTACATCCTGCTGCTCCCCCTGCTACTAACATAAGTGAAAATGCTAATAATATTAGATTCTTTACCTTCAAACCCCCATACCCCTCCCGAAAAAATTGTAAGTAATTAACATATGAAACCATAACATAAATTACGTAAATAGGATATAAAAAAACAGCTGTTCTTACGAGAAATTTTGAGTGTTCTAACAACTTTAAAAAATGTATTACAATTATAGAGTATCTCACTCCGTATACTTTTTTAATTATCCTTTATTTAACTTCTAAAGTTTAGTATTTTGTTGCTTTTTTTATGCTCCCTGGGATACCGTCAGCATTTTGCAAAATAACCTACGCTATGCGGAAAAATAAAATAAGCTGCCTATGTGGACAGCTTATTTACATAATTATCGTTAGCGGAAGTTCCATCTTTCAAAACCACTCCATTAAATATGATTGGATGTATAAAACACATTAATAAAGGATTATACTCGACTTGGGGCTACCGCAGATGCTTCCTCCTAATCATCCATATGAATAAATGACTTACTTATGATCAATTTGTAGTTGTTGTTCTTCGTTAAAACACATTGAGAATTGTGGATGTTTTTCTGCTTCTTTCTTTGTTCCTATAAAGAATTGCGAATATGTCAATCCTGCTTGCGATGCTACTGATATATTGTGAATATCTTTGCCTTTTTCTAACCTCTTAACTTGGTTTCCGCTTTTGTCTACATAATAGTATTTTACATTATTCCATCCAGAATCAAGGTCACTTTCCCTACCAATCCTTTCATTCGATGATGTTTTCAATAGTCCATCTTTAGTTACTTGATATATAATTTTCTTATCTTCAATTTTTAGGGGTGGTGCATCCTTGATGTTATAAAGGACACCCATACATCCTTTGTAACCATCAGGTATTAAAAAGACCTTCTTAGCGAAAGAATTATACATATCATATATCCAAACAATAGGGGTACCTAGTATGATAACAGACACAAAAAAGGCTATTCCAGCATAAGCATATTTATTCTTACGGATAAAGTACCATGCCAAAAATATAAACAATCAGAAAAGTGGTATTGCTTGAATGAAGAGAAATCCTTTTAAAAAATCAAGTTCAGTACTGCCTGGAGGGTCTGTTGTCATCCCGCCTATAAACAATGCTAATGGAGCTGTGATGAGATTTAATCCTAAACTAAGATAAATCAATACCAACAGGTTTTTATTTTTATTTTTTTGTACTCCATCCATTCGAATTCCTCCTACACTTAATTCAATGAAATTCTTGTTGCACAGCAAACCCTTTCCCATTTTGAGGGAGACATGATCTGCTCTCAATATTTTTTCTTTTTAAGCCGATAAAGCCCTTCAGATTGGCTCCCAGTGCACTCAAAGTCATAACGATATAGATACTTAGGGAAGTAACCTGATTTGGAATCAACTTAGCAAGGTTTGCCCAAAGTAATGCAATGCTTGCTAGCCATGTTAAACCGACGATATAAGACCAACCTGTTTACCTCTCTTTTCCTAATTGTACCATTTGGAAGAATCGATTTGTTAGGATTTTTGAATGTATAGGATATACATGTAAGGTTAACATAACGTCTCATTATTGGAAGTCATTTTTAAATTTTATGTTTCGATTTTTTCTTTACCCTTGCGGATAAACCACCGTATCAAAGCTACAAGTAGTATGAAAAGCGGTATTATTTGAATAAAGAAAAATCCTTTCCAAAAATAAAGTGGATTATTATATCTAAATTCTGTTGCCGCCTCATTTGTATAAGAAACAAATGAACCTACCAAACAAGAAATTGGAATTGTAAGTAGGTTTATCGCTAAACAGATCATTATCAACGATAGATTTTTAGCCTTAATTTTTGGTGAAACAGACATGAAAAATAAAAATATTGAAGTACCGGATATAAGAAAAAATGGTATTACATAAAAAATTAACATAATATCCCTCCATGATTTTGATTGTACCATCAGCAAAGACAATTTTGTACAAATTTGCATAAATAGGGTATTCATGTGAGGTTAACAAAAAGTCTCATTATCGGTAGCAATGAAAAGAGGAAACCGTATTCTCACAAAGGAACCTTCTTTTTTGTTCTATGGATCTATGTATTCTTTTATACATTCCTATCCTAGCTCCGTTTTAGAGTTCTTGTTTGTTACTCAATTAGCCGAAAATCCGCATAAAAATTTGCATACTCTTAACCGGGGGTATTTCTACAAACCTGATGATACCCTTCACATAAAATCTCCTTTTGTACAGAAATAATAGAGTTGTTGTAAAAATGCCGGTCATGTTATTCAGCAATTGGGCCAGATTATAGAGTGATATTATTAATTGTTTCGTTAAGATTGTGAAGAAGTGTACTTAAGCCAACGTGGCAATTTAGTCGGATGTAAGTGTTATAATATTATTAAAATTCAAGAAATGTAGGGTGGAAAATGAAAAGTATTAAAAGATTAATTCAAGTCATCTTAGTCAGTACATCATTCCTAATTCTTAGTGGATGTTATTTCCCTAAAGATGAACTGAATCAACCAATACAAGAATATTTAAAAACAAACTATGGAATACAAGGTGAGTTTTCTGTTATTCAGACTGATAATAATTGGCTTGAAGGGATTGACCATCAAACTTATGTAGAAATGAAAAATCCATATCGTACTTATCCGTTCCTAATGATTGAAAGAGGTACTTTAAAAATTTTAAACGATGACAGTGACGATATCTATCTTGAACAATTCAAGGGTGCATATATTGAGCAACATCCAGAAGTAGTTCAAGTAATGAAACAGATCATAAAAAAATATGGGTTAGTAAAATATCCTAATAAAGCTGTCCGAGAAGAAAATGGTTCTATTCGTATATTTCCTTACGACAACATTGGGGTAAATGTAAATAATTACCAAGAGCTACTTGATGATTTTAAAAAGACCCAAAAGATAGATACTACTGAACTTTTACCTAAATTAATACCAAATGACCTCCAAGGTAAAAATCGTAATGGCATGTATCTAGGTGTGGTGAATTTTCTATTTGAATTTGACATGAATAAAAATAAACATCCTATTCCAAAAGCCAAAGATCTAATTGAGGGCTTTCAAAAAAGTGGAGTATTAACAAAAGGAATATACAGTATCGAAATGAAAGTAAATGATTCAAATCCTGATCACTTTCCCCACTTTATAGAACCGGAATATGATAATATAGCTTTGTTTGAAGTCGATGGAAATGGTGAATATACTATAATTGCTACTCCTAAAAGTGAGGATTTAAGGGACACTTACTTTTATGGTGATTACGCAGCTGAAAAAAATATAAAATAGAACTTTAGGTTGAATTACTCAATTGGAATTGCCTAAAAATACATGTGGTTCTACCCCTATTAAACGACTTTATTGTTATATTTTTGAGTGCAGTTAAGTAACTTATATCGAAAATTAAACAACTATATTTTAACCCCGTCCTAAATTTAGAACGGGGTTTTGCTTGTTTTAGGTTTTAAAATTTAATAGCTTTATTGTCTTTTTACAGAATAAGCGGATCCTCCTCTAAAAAGGCATCCACTTATTCGTTATGTGCTTCTATACTTGTTTTGTTTTCTTTGCTCTTGCAAACTTCCCAAAAGCTGCAAGTAGTATGAGAAGCGGTATTCCCTGAATGAAGAGAAATCCTCCCAAAAAATATAGTGCACGACTAATTAGAGGAGGGGCTGTTTCTGAATCACCTGCATAATAAGCTCCATAATAAGCCACCCCACCTGCATATTCAGCTATCCCACCTATAAGAAAAGCTATTGGACTTGTGAGTAGGTTTATCCCTAAACAGACCATTATCAATGATAGGTTTTTAGCCTTAATTTTTGATGAACCAGACAAGAAAAATAAGAATATTGCAGTGCCGAATATAAGAAACAATGGTACATAATAAATTCCCATAATATCCCTCCATGACTTTAATTGTACCATCAGCAAAGACAACTTTGTGCAAATTTGGATGAATAGGATATTCATGCTCGGTTAACATAACTTCTCATTATTGGTAGCAATACAAAGACGAATCCTTACTCTCGGGAGGAATCCTCTTTTTTATTTTCTATAACTCTATTCATCCTTTTATACATTCCTATCCTGTCATGGATTTTAGGGCTCTCGTTTGTTACTGAATTAGCCGAAAATCTGTATAAAATCTTGCATACTCTTAACCTGGGGGTTTTACAAAGTCCTGACGGTATCCCTCACATAAAATTTCCTTTAAATTAGAAATTGCCGTGTTACAAATAAAAAGGATCCGATATGAGTATCAGATCCTTTTTCACTTAGTATACTTATTTCACTGCCTCTTTTAATTCTTTTCCAGCTTTAAATGCAGGCGCCTTTGAAGCAGCAATTTGCATTTCTTCACCTGTCTGCGGGTTACGACCTGTTCTTGCAGATCTTTCACGTACTTCAAATGTACCAAAGCCAAGAATCTGTACTTTCTCTTCATTTGCAAGAGCAGTTGTTATAGCGTCTAATACAGCTTGTGTCGCTGTAGCAGCATCCTTTTGTGTAAGTTCTGCTTTATCCGCAACTACTTTTGTTAATTCTGTTTTATTCATCTTCTGCACCTCTTTATATGTAATTAGGGATTATTATAACGTTCCTGTACTCCTAGTGCAATTAATAATAACATATAGAGATAGTACCACATCACCATCAAGCTATGAAAAGCAAATACCCCAAAACGAAAATATAAGCCGTTTTCTTTCAAAAATACATGGAATTTTTAGCCTGTGTTGTTATAAAATTCTTAAGTTGATGGGCATGGGTTGAGACTTCGAAATATCGTGCTTTCACATCAAATAACAAACATAAAAAGGACTTTACATTTAATTCGCAGGAAATCTCTCTTTTACAAGATCTTCGATGTTATTTGCTTCTTTAATTTCTTTTGATGATAACCAAGTTGTATATAATGTTCCAGTCTTATTGGTTAAATCTATGGCATAATTTTTATTATATAGTTCTTCTTTAAGCATTATGGTTACTTTGAGTAAATCCTCAATTAAAGGGGGATTGTTTTCAAATATACCGTCGCTATTAAGCGCTAAAATCACTATATATTTTCGAAGTTCCTCATGATCCGAACTTATATAAGTAATATCTTTAATTGCAAATCGATCGTTTTGCATTTCATGTAATCTTTCTTCTACTTTGGTGTGCGTTCTATCCAATTTTCCTAATATTTGTTTATGGCATCTGACATCGTAGATTTCATTGTTAGTAACAGTTCTTCTTTTGTTATTATTTTTTGTACATTTTTAAAAGGTCCACCTAAAGATTTACCATTTTGATCCTTAATCTCTAGTTCTGTTATCTTTTTATTATTCTTCTGAATGAGTTGAAATAGAGAATATAAACGGTCTAATTCTACTGAATCCAATTGGCTAAAGTCAATCTCGTTACTCATTTGCAAAGTTAATAATAATTCATTAGTTGGTTTTCCTTCATCTCGATCTTTATTATCTAACATATATTGAAGAGCATTTTCCGTTTCAGATTCCACGTAGCCTAATTTTTTCATTTCTTCTAGAGTTGGTTTGAATTTCTTATATTCCTCATATGTTTTTTTTCCATATTGGTATTCATCACCTACTGGATTTGAATAGAGGAGACCTTGTACCTTTACTCGGAATTTTAGATATTTGTTATTTTTTTCTTGCACAGTATGGTAGGTATTACCACCATTATTTTCATTTATCGGGCTCCAATCTGTTACAACAACATCAATACCGTGTTTTTCTTTTATATATTCTTGTACCTTAGCTCCATTTTCTTGATTACAACCACTTAGACATAAGAAACATAATACTAGCAATATTACATGTTTCAAACTTTTCATATAAGCACTCCCTACGTAAGAATTAATTCTTGAATGTGCAGCACACTGCAAAACCTTCTTTTCCTTAGTCGTATACTTTAACTTTTATATAGTTTGAATCTTAAATCATTTAAGTTCCTGACGTTTCCAACTATACTGCTTGAAGCATTACCGTCTTAAAATATATAACTTATTTGTTTTAAGGTCTTTCTCAGTTCTAAAAGCATATGGTTCATTGGGCTCATATCTAAAACGTACATTCATACCATGAGACCTATTTTACTATAAAATCTGGTTATATTATTAAAATATTCCTTTTTTATTTTTTTGTCTCCTAGTATAGATGTTCCTTCTACTTCAATGAGGGAGGATTTATGGAAAGACATTATACAATCTCAAATTATGCACCATATATAAGAAGAAAAAACATGACTCTAACCACAACATAATAAAAATCATATATATGTATAATTACATTTAAAATCACCGATGATAATGTTATACTAATATCAACCAAGTAGCATCCAACAAACTATTATTAATCACTACATTTTCTTTCAGAATAGGTCAACGTATAAAAAGGCACTATATATAGTGTCTTTTTATATACCTAAATTATTACTAGGTTAGAAGTACACCTATTTATAAACCGTAAATAGGACACGGCAGTATAGGAGAATATATCAATGATTCAGAAGACACAACATTATTTTTATCATTTAAAAACACAATGGTTTATTCTGTTCATGACTTTTGCATCTTTCTTGTTACCACTCCCCACCAGTTTTCTACCAGGAGGATTACAAAAAAACCCCATTGAAGATGAATATTTATGGATTCAAATAGTGGATGGCATAGTCATTGCACCTTTATTAGAAACAGCTCTATACCAAATGTTTATATTTTGGATTTTAAAATTGATACCCGGTATGGAAAAAAACAACAAATCAATTATCTTTATTTCAGCTATTATATTTGGATTGAGCCACCATTTTAGCTATACTTATATGTTATATGCTTGCATTATGGGTTTGGTATTTGCTTACTCTTATTGGATTTATACAAGAAAATATGAGAATGGACATACAAAATTTCCACCATTTTGGATTGTATGGTGTATACATGTTTTACATAATATTGTTGTATTTTTTATTAAAAATTTATAAATATATTATTAATATAATAAGGTTAAAAATCATCTTAGGCTAGCATCAACTGCTATTCAGCTAATCTTTTGATATATCCTTTAAATAAAAACTTTTTTCTATAGATAATACTAAAACAATGTTGCCCGATAAAAAAAGAAGCTGGTGGATAAATTCTCCAACAGCTTCTTTCTATCTTGCTATTCAATTAGAAGCTAACCGTCGCTGCTTCCTCTCCTGAACTAATCATTCGTTGTTCAATCTTTCCTAGCAGTTCCTTTATCTTACTTGAATAAAGTTTAACTGCTTTCGTAGATTGAGCATTCTTAAGCTCTTCTGTCCATTCTGCTAAATCTTCCTTTTCTTGATCATCTAGATAATCAAAAACTTCCTTTCGAGACATCGGGCTCACCTCTACTCAACTCTCTTTATTTGGCCGTTACATAACCAAATCTCCTCATCTCTCTACTTCTATTTATACCAGATTACTCCTCTTTTATTCCTTATTCTTTTTTTCGAGTTCGGTCAATTTCTTTGAAATAGACTGAATCTCGTCGGTTTTTACTTGTTCAGTTGCCAAGCGATTGTGCAGCAAGAAGGCTTGCCCTGAAATCCCAGCAAGAATACTCACCTTGAGAATATCCATTGTTGTTTCAGGGTTAAACATTGCAACACCAACGAGTGAAGCAATACTGCCTACAAACATTTCTCCCAAGAAACCTGGGTGAAATGCAAGCTTACTTTTACGAGGCAACAAAAACTTTTTATTTGTAATGTAGTGACTAGCCAATCCTGAGACCATTCCAGCCACAACAGTGACAATAACAGTGATCAACATAATATGCACCCCTTTTCGAAAAACTTTTGACGTTGCAGCAGCAGTTTCTATTTAATAATTAGTTCCTATGACATAGCATCACCCCTTTCAGGCAAAAACAAATAACCTTCCAGGAAAATGAAGTGTTTACACAATAAAATAAAGCAACATAAAGTTCCTTTTTGTGTAATTTCATTAACCCGAAAGGTTATAAGTAATTAGTGATATAAAAAAGAAAAAGAAAAAATGCAACTAAATTATATCACAATGAAGTTTATTTAATCTTTTAATTCAGAAAATTCATTTCGTAATTTAACTTTCTCAAGTTAACAAATTAAATTATTAGATACTTTTACTCTTTCTAATAATTTGAAAGCCTGATTACTATTTATTTTTTGAATCTGCCATCAATTATACTGTAGATCACACTACATTTTTGATGAATATAGAATTCCAGTATCTCAAATGCTACCTTTTTATCCTCTACATTTTCATAGTTGTATAAATTTATTATTCTAGTTCCTGTCTCACGCACTAACCACAATACCTTTCGCTTAAATAAGAAATAATAATATATATCAAAGAAAAAAATCTTCGTGATATCCTATAAGCTTATTTCGTATTATATTTTCCATCTTTATTAACTCTTGATAATTTCCTAAATTTACATCTGCCGGCGCAATACAGGTTTCCCTCCTACATTTTTTTCAAGAATTTGCAATGTCTTTAGTACTTCGTTAAAACTGTTGATTTTTGTTTCCTTTCTCTCTTTCCATTCTTTATTTTCGCGATTATAAATAGAAACATTCATTTTATACACTCCTCTTTTTTAATCATTTTTATTCTTTAAAATTTCCATTACGGCTTTTACCGGTTAGCATCTTATTGTAACTATCTTCAATAACACTTTGTTCTTTTTGGTACTGATCCCATTCAGCAGCTGTGACATATGAAATGACATCTCCTACATGGATATAAACCGGATCACCTACTTTAACACCTACGAGTTCTGTATCGATTCTTAAATCGATATTTTCAATCCTAATTAAACGTTTTTTAATCAGTTTCCCTTTAGTTATCTTCCAGCGATAAGCATTTAAAGTAACAGGATGCATTGCTTCTGAAAGTCTTAATAAATGATTCTAATCATCACTACTTTTTAGTCAAAATAAAAAAGACAAGGAATAGATTCCCGTCTTTTTCATGACTGCAGTTAATTACTTTCTTCATATTCAATTACCATTACCAAAAGCGGTTGGCCTTGTTCACGATTCATGAACCCGCTTGGCGTTATTTTTTTAACTATTTTCCGTTGATTAGCACAATACTTCAAAAAACTATTCACTTCTTCATCAATTCTTAATGCATCTGCAATCACAGTTCTAATTTTAAACATAATAAATCCCTCCTAATAATTTTTTTATTTTAAATATGTAATCTCAGAAATTCTAAATCCATCTATTTCCGGTACATATTTAAATTCCAGAATTAAGTCGTTTTGTTTAACCAAAAACAATCCTTTATTTATTCTTGTAACAGTTCTTGGCTTTTCATAATTGAATACATTTGGTTTACTTTTATAAGTAACTTTGTAATTCTTATCAGTACTAAAATATTCTGATGTAAATTCATCAGCTAATTCTGCAGTAGTCACATGATTTCCTAAAAACATTTCAAGTTCCTTTGTATTTTGATAAATGATTAAGTGCCCATTCTTATCAATATCATCAAATATTAATTTGAATTGCCCGCCTAAATCGTTAATCACATTTTGTGATAATTCATCTTCAAACGAATAGTCGTATTGAATCTTTTGATTCAAATTTTCTACCTTGATAGGAGTTAAAGCATCTGTTTGAGGTTCATCTTTTATAAAAGTGTTATAAAAAACAAACATAATAGATAAAACACCTAACACTAAAAACATCCTCTTAATCTTCATAAAAATCTTCATCCTTTCACAATGTGATACTCTCCAAAAAACGCAAAAAAGCCCTTTTCGGAGTTGTATTTAAAAAGAAAGTAAAAGTAAAAAACTTAAACTATCTTTGAAAATCGAAACCCCGAAAGGGCTATAGTAGTTATGGATATAAAAAATTGAAAGTAAAAAAGGTATACTTAATTTTAACAAATTACACTCACAAATACAATAATATTCAGAATATTTAAACCTTTGTTTTTGTGTTATTATGAATAATATAAACCCTCAGAATGGAGTTTGATCTACAATTGAGAAAACGTCTAATTTCTGTTATTCCAGTATCAATATTCTTAATTGGTGTTATCTTATTATTTCTAAGACAGTTTGTTTTTTTTCCATATAAAGTTTCCGGAGTTTCTATGGAAAACACCCTATTGAATAATGACAAGGTTCTAATTAATCACTTTACTAATTCAATTGATGATCTGCAAAGATTTGATATTGTTGTTGTCAATTCACCCTTAGGAAACACTTCGGTTAAAAAAACAATTATAAAAAGAGTAATTGGTTTACCCGGAGATAAAATAGAATATAAATCACAGCAGCTTTATATAAATGGAATTCAGGTAAAAGAAACATACTCAAAAGGTGAAACAACTGACTTTTCATTAACTAGCATATATGGCTTCGAAAGAGTCCCAAATGATACTATTTTTGTTTTAGGGGATAATCGCGAGGAAAGTTTAGACAGCAGATATAAAGAGATTGGGTTTATTCGTCTAAATAATATAGAAGGTAAAATGGTTCTACGATACCAACCATTCAACAAATTCATGAAATTCTAATACAGCTCCAAATGCAGGACATTTGTGTCACTTTACCCATAAGTTTGCCGCAGTTGGAAGCATAAACTTGCCGGAAATCGCTTATTTTAGAAGATCTTTAACTAATTATCCAAATAAAATGGAAGCATAACTTTGCCATAAACAAAAAGAACCATAAACTTGCCAAAACGGCAAACTTATGGTTTTTATCACAATTTGGAGCTTTTATAATACAATTTTGATTAGTTAAGTATTACTAATACAAAAACTTATAGATGAACTTTCTAAAATCTTCATTATCATGTTGGCTCATGTTTCTTTCTCTCCTTTTTTTTATTGCAAATTTAATCAAAAGATACTTCTTCAAAATCTGTCTAATACTCATTTTCCATTTTACCCCTTACAGAATTTACGATACGGGAAAGCCCACGCAGGACTTTAGTCCGTCTTTAGACGTGGGATGCAAGTATCGTTTTTGCGTAGCAAAACATGGTATACTTTATTCATAGTCATGCAAAAGACTCTAAAACGACTGTTCTCTGAAAACAGAATACATATGAGGTTGGGGTAGCAAATTCTTCTACTCCGTAAAATGTATTAAGTCGTCATGCAAAAGACGTAAAAACATTTGAGAACCAACAATCTGTACGGTATGGTCACAGTACCGTAGCCCACGAACCTATATGGTCTGTTGTGGGAGTGGTGATGGCACACCGCAATCTTGCACGTCAGCGATACCAGAAATGGACTTCGCCTTTGGTAGCAAG